>JBAXMF010000545.1:0-2058 GCA_037134435.1 Methanomicrobiales archaeon
ACGTGGTTCTATGAGGAGAAGTGCAATTTCATCTGGGTACGGGAACTGGAAGGCGGAAACGTTCTGTTTTATAAGAACGTGCTTACCTTGACGCCGGATTGAATGCTCTCTGTATCAGTCCCCCAAACAATCACCCAATCTCTTTCCCTACGCCCACTTTCAGAAACCGATTACGGGCTACTTATGGGACCCAACCCCGCAGAGGACTGCATTTTCGGTACCTTTGTTGACGGGACGAATTGCCGCCGTTGCGCGGTGCCGGCTGCATCCCGACGGGCATGAAGTCCACGGCGTCTTCACCTTGGAAGAGTTCCGTTCGCGAGGGGCTTGCCCGGTTCGTCGTGCAGGCATAAATCGACACCTGCGGGTATGAAGAACTGTACATGCGCTTCGATACTCTGCAACTGATCAGCTTCTACAAAACGTTCGGGTTCGTCCCGATCCCCTAGGACCAGCTGCCGAAGATGATCCGGGTGCGGTTCCTGTTCTGCTTCGGCGAGATGGCCGGGTGCAACGTTTGCCCGATGCGGAGGGGGGCCGGTGGGTGAGTCCGGATGCAGTCGGATTATGGTAAAAATGTGGCGTGAAAGACCGTGGATAAACGGGCGACCAGGGAAATAATTATTGTCAGGAGCGATAGAATAGGAACTGAGAATAAATGACACCCCGCGATGAAATCCTCGATCTCCTCAGATCACTACAAACCGATCTTTCCGTACGGTATAAAGTCCGTAGGATCGGAATATTCGGCTCTTTTGCAAGAGTTGAGTCCAGGCCCGACAGTAATGTGGACATACTTGTTGATTTCAATCCCGGTGCGGACCTCTTCGATCTCATCGAATTTTCCCAGTACCTGGAAGAAAAAATCGGCCGGCATGTAGACCTGGCAACACCACGGGCACTCAGGCCTGAGATACGGGAAAGCGTCTTCCGGGACGTTGTGTACGCATGAGAGAATACCGCCTGCTTCTCAATGATATTATGGGGCTGCGGAAGATATTGAGGCCTTCACCATGGGGATGTCATTTGAAGAATTCGTCGACGATGACAAGACAATTTCGGCCGTACTCTATAAGTTTGCAATTATGGGGGAGGCAACAAAAATGCTCCCTGATGAGGTCCGTGCAGAATATCCGGACATTCCCTGGAGAAGCATTGCGGGATTGCGTGACAAAGTGATTCACGGTTACATTGGTGTGGATTATGAACTCCTGTGGGAGACAATTGAGCCGAAACTACCAAATTGTCATCAGAGGTCCGCACACCATCCTTGAAAAAGAGAAATGATGCAGGAAAAAGTAATCCTGATCTATCTTTTGCTGGGCACTTGCCCAATCAGATCGGGAAAATCAAAGATGAGAATTATAATGCGATCCATTCTTCCCGTGAAATCTCAATCTCCCTGATAATTTCACGGATCAGTCCGACGCTGATATCATTTCCTGAATGCATAGGAATCGGGATGATCTTCTTCATTGTCATGTGGACCATCCTTTGATGCCTGCCTCCTGGGATAGGGCCAATAAAACCCAGTTTGCGAAGTTTTCTGATAACTTCATTTGTACTGAGTGGCGTTAGTCTCGACATACTGGATAGTAATTCCCTTAATTGGTGGTATCTCAAAGCCGAGTTGAAGTGCAAGAAGGAGATTTCCTTCAATAACATCCCGTAAATTTTGTTCTGCCTCTTTTCGGGTATTCCCCTGTGCAAAAAAGCCCGGGCATTCAGGTACCTTTCCAATAAAGACCCCCTGGTCATCAGGATGATATTCTGCCCGTTTCAAAGCTTCTTCAACGTAGCCAAGAAGGGGGAAGATGCGAATGTTAGGAATTGATGCCTGTGCAGACACGGTTACTCATTATAGTGTATGGTTATTTGACCATATACATTCCCCTTTGAGCAACTAGTAGGGGAATTACTCTTCTTGCATTCCTGCCACATCACAATACCCACAACCCCCCCTAACCCGCGAACTTACCGTTCCTGCGTTCCCCCTTGAGAAAGAGGTCCGGTACCACTACCACCAGCAGGAGGCCAACCCCGCTGAAGACCGCATTT
>JBAXMF010000546.1:0-2055 GCA_037134435.1 Methanomicrobiales archaeon
TCTGATGACCAGGTGATCACGTTCGTCGCGGATGACCTGTTTATCGAGGACCCACTGGGGAGTGCAAAAATCGGGGATGTGTATATCAGCCCGGACAAGCAGGAGATTTTCGGGGCATTGTCGCTCCCGATGGCGTCCCAAAGTCCGTACACCGACAAGTGGGGGACGTTTATTTCAGGCTATGCCCCGATCGATGACTCGATAAACGGTTCCAGCGGTAACACCACTGCCGTGCTGGGCGTTGATATGTCTGCATCGGTCTACGCGACCCGCGTGAGGGAAGCTGGGGTGAATATGGTAATCGCTGCGCTCGTGAGCATGCTTATCCTGGTCGGGGTAATGTATGGTGTCACCAGGAGGACGGAGGTCCCACCTGACGAGAGCAAAGGTACATGGGAGAAAGACTGATCTCTCGATCAAGGAACTTTTTTCTGTCCTGGTACAGGTTTTCCAGCTCCCGTTTTCGTAAGAGGAATGGGATTCCGTTTACCGGATTCAACCGGCAGGCCCTTAATAATTTTATTAACTAAAAAAGGTGTCCACGGAAAGGATGCCCATCCTGGTCCCACTGATACTCCCATGAGAATTGGAAAGACTGACAATCACCCGTTACTGTTTAGAAGAGATCCAAATCCTGTGCCGTTTTTAAACTTTTTTCGGGTCCCAAAAAAGGATCTCCCCGCAGTCGAATGACTCACGGGTCACAGTCCATGTCATAACCGTCCTCATCACCGCCCATTGGTACCGGCTTGTTTCATCTCCTGGAGGAGGTCATAATAGCCCCACGGTTCCCCCCGCAGTCTTCGGGTGGGCATGCCCGCTTTCCCTTGATACACCGGGCGTTGGTGTAAGGGAATCCCGGGACTCAAATGTCAACTACTCGTGGCGGAGTGCCTGGAACCTGGCAGAGCTGATATCGTGATGGTCAGTTATACGTGGCCAATTTAAGGGTATATTAAAAAAAGTTGGAATAATGCCCCCCTAGCTCACACTTTTGGTTTTCGTTTCTTCCCCGCTTGCGGGGTTGGTTTCTGCTTTTTTGCAAGTGGCACGCATTCTTCATCCGGTAATTCATCTTCGAATATGAGGTCTTCATCCATACATTCTGCCATCTGCATGACATTTCTAAGGACCTCTAACTTCGCATTTGCAGCCAGGACGCACATCCCGTGATCGCTGTCGAACAGCATCCCAATCGGCAGTCCCGGGGTCGTCGTATCGTCTATCCACATGGGGCAGTCCTCTTCCACGCAGGAATGACTAAGATCTCGCCAGCATTTCATGATTCACAATGTTAGATGCTGATGCGGTAAATAAATAATGATTCCCCGGTGCCGGGCCCCGATGAGACCAGGAAACCATGTGTGGTTTACTATTCGCTACAAATCACCGCGTCAGTCCACTATACTGTTTTTAGGTACACCGGAAGGAAAAAAAATGGACCCCTTGATGTTCCCTTTCATCAATGACTGATCCATATCCCAATCCCCTGACCATCAGGTTTCACCAACCCCGTCTCACCTTTCAAGTCCTTTGAAACAAATACCTGAGTATGGACCATTCCCCAGCTACCATACCGTCATTTTCGGATGCAGTACAGTTCCACGGTCATACCTGTCCAGGCCTTGCGCTTGGGTACCGGGCCGCATTAATCGCCCTCGAAGAGATCAGGAGCGACCCCTCGCATGACGAGGAACTGGTCGCAATCGTAGAGAACGATGCCTGCGGGATCGATGCCCTCCAGGTCGTTACCGGCTGCACTGCGGGAAAGGGGAATCTCATCTTCCTGGACTACGGGAAACATGTCTATACCCTGATCAACCGCCAGAATGGGAGTGCGGTCCGGGTGGCAACAAGGGCCTCTTTCTCCACGGCCTCTCTCGATCCGGCATTTGGTGATCTCAGGACAACAGTAATGTCAGGGAACGCAACAGCGGAAGAAAAGGAACAATTTGAAAAGCACCGTGATGCGGTTTGCCGTGCAATTCTCACGGTTCCGTACCAGGATATATTCTCCGTCCGGCGTGTGGATGTGAAGGTCCCGGTTCCTGCAAG
>JBAXMF010000547.1:0-2054 GCA_037134435.1 Methanomicrobiales archaeon
GGGGGACAGTCGCCTGCCGGAATACCACGGGTTCCCGTATTCGCATGTGTACAGCCGTCCTGATAACTATACCTTGTTTATCACTGCCTTGCAGTCCGACGGGCAGAATACCACAAAAACTGTAAATATTTCTGTAATGGAACCGGTTATTCCTGGTACACCCCCCGTACCTCTGAACGGTTCGATACCCGGATCACCAGGTGGGCCAGGCATGAAGGTTCTGCCACCTGCCCTGACCCTCCTTGAACCGGTGATTGACAGGATGAATGTCACGCTGAACGGAAATCTCAATCCCGGATCCCCCGGTGTCACCATCGAGTCTGTGAATGTCGACTGGAATGATGGAAACATCACGAAATCTACCGATCTTCCCATAACCCACCAGTACTACAATCAGGGGATTTTCACCATTGCCATCAGGGGAAACCAGTCCGATGGGCAATCCACCACCAAGAGAATTACGCTGGACCTGAAGGAAGAGCCCCCAACCATCCCCGGGCAGGCTACATCAGGCCCTCCGTCGAATGAAATGCCGGTGTACCTTATCATCCTCGTCACGGCCATCATCGTCGTAGTCATCGTTGCCATGGTGCAACGAATTGCCAAGCGGAAGAAGGAAACGCCACATCATGCGGATATCCCGAAAACATTTTCACCGAGGGCGGGTTCCATGCAGGGAACCCTGCCGTCACCGGAAGAACTGGTAATGATATGTTCCGGGACCGACGTGTCACCGGAAGTACTTGGTCCGGTCATACGGGTCGCCGTGGAAATTGCCCGGGAAGGACGGGAGGGTCAGGCGATAGGGACCTCCTTCGTTGTCGGTGACACTGAGAACGTTCTGAGCAATTCGAAACAGTTTGTCTTAAATCCATTCCACGGTCACCATGAAACCAAACGACAAATTACAGATTCAGGGGTCAGGGGGAATATCAAGGAGTTTGCCCAGCTGGACGGGGCGTTCCTCGTTTCTGGTACCGGGGTGGTCGAGGCAGCAGGGAGGTGTATTACCGTGGACCTGAGCAACGTTGACCTTCCCGGGGGACTTGGTTCACGACATTCCTCAGTCGCCGGAATCACCCAGGTCACCAAATCAGTCGGGGTCGTGGTTTCACAGAGCGGAGGTCTTATCTCCATTTTCAGGGATGGGAAGATTGTTTACACCATCAATTCTTGAGGCAGGTCCGTGATTTCCAAAAATAACAGTCCGGGTTCGTTCTCCCCTACACATTAGTCATTCATGAAATTCCCGATGAATCTTTCATTTCGCTTTCACCGGTTGCTTTTTTTCTCCGTTCCGGCAAAATCAGATCCAGGATCAAGTCTCATCGATACAATAATCCGTTCCATTAAACAGAATGGAAAAAATCTTTTCCCTGCCGTTATCCGTATTGCAGTTCTTTTCCACGGGATAGGCTGTGCCGGATACTACGGCTTGGACCTTACAAACCGCCACGGTAATGAATCCCACCGGTTTCCCACCTGCCAGATTTTATGAAAATGATCCTCTCTGGATTGTAGTGCAAACGCGCGCCGTTATCGAGAGATTTTTCGTACCCGGACAAAACAAGAATAATATTATATAGGTTTTTTTACCTTTCTCCTCACGGTCGTTGGGTGATGTTACAAGGGGACGGGACAGGAAAATACGTATTGCTTGTACCAGAGCGGTTCAATCATCTGTATCGGGCACTCATGCAGGGCGGGACGATGAAAAATGTATAACTAAGACGAAAAAAACAACAAAAAATAACAATGAGAAAAGGACCAATTCCAGGTGTCCTTTCCAAAAGACTGAAAAACCCAGGTATTTCGTACGGGACCTTTGGTCCGAGGCTGATGCAAAAGTGCTAAAAAATCTACATTTCTGCCCGTCTCCTGGGATCCTAACGGTACCCGGATTCTCCCGTAACGGTACCCGGCCCTGTGATCCGTGAAACTTGTTCCCGAATGAAACGGGTAGTGTATTGGTATTAGACGCGAAATGCATGAGTAGGTATTGCAATACTGTTCATACTCCAATATCCAGCGAATTGGTTCTCCCCGGGACAGGG
>JBAXMF010000548.1:0-2043 GCA_037134435.1 Methanomicrobiales archaeon
GGTACCTCGCTGGTATTGATGAGTCCGGGGCGAAAGCACTTGGGATCCATGTCCCTGCGCGTACTGACTTTGTGACAAAGGAGCATTTTGTCGGGTGGATCCCCCGTTATTACCCGTCAAAAATCGCGTTTATGATCGAAGTCCTGAAACATTTCTCACTGAGTGTCGCTGTGGAAAAGAACCAGTCATTTCGTTTTTTTATTGAGCATTACGTGATCGCAAACCCTGCCGATGCGGGCTTGCCTACCGGCACTCCCGGGGTGTGGTAACGGGGGATAGTGCTGTTTCCCCGGTACATGTGGGCCATAGGGATCAACGGGTGCGTCTTCCGCTTATACTTCCTACCACGTCCAGCTCCGGTAGTCCTCAATGGAAAGCCGGAAATTAACCGCTCTTCCATTTTTGACATGCAACTTTCCGGGAGATCCTGCTGATTTCAACGGTTCCCCCCCGGTTCCACGAATCACAGGTAAAAGACTTATCTTTGGTGCCGTTCTACGTATTATCAGGTGCTTTAGTGCAGGTATCGATGAAGCTTGAGATGAAGGACTCGCCGGGACAACTCGTCTCGGCGCTGCAGCCCATTTCTGAGGTAGGGGGAAACATCATCGCGGTCATCCACCAGCGTGACCTTTCATCACGTGAAGATACGCTGGGGGTGCAGATTGTACTGGAAATCACCGAATCCCGGCTGACTGATCTGGTCTCAATGATAAAAGGGCGGGGTGTGAATATCCTCCGTATTGGAAAGGACCGCCTCCTGTACAAACAGACGGTGATTATGATTGGCCATCTCATGCATACCGACCTGTCAGATACCGTTGACCGTATAGATTGCACCGGGTTTGCGGAAGTAACGGCCCTTGACCTTGCGATGCCTGCGATTCATGAACCCTCTTCTGCCCGTCTGACCATCAAGTCAGTCTCAAAAAAGGATATGGACTCTGCACTTGATATCCTTCGTGAGGTTGCGAAAACAAAAAAATTGCTTATTATTGAGCCGCTTGAGGGGGAACTCGTATGACAATCAGGGTCGCAGTTCTCGGTCTTGGCTCAGTGGGAAAAGGGGTCCTCGGGATGATAGCCAGGAAGGACCTCGATATTATTGTGACGGGTGTGGCTGACTCGAAAAGCGGTCTGATTGATCCGTCCGGACTGGACATCGGGGCGGTGCTCCTGGCAAAAAAGACAGGGCCTTGTGGAAATCCGTCCATCTCTGCGAACGAGGTGCTCTCGCGTGCAGAATATGATATCCTTATTGAGGTGACCCCTACCGATGCCGGGAATGGTGAACCTGCCCTTTCGTACATGAAACTGGCAATAGGACGGGGTAAGCATATTGTCACATCCAATAAAGGGCCCATATCCCTGCACCTGAAGGAGCTGAAGAATCTCGCAAGAGAGAAAGGGGTGCTCGTCCGTTACGAGGCTACCGTCGGCGGCGCCATACCGATCATGCACACGCTTGGTAACGGACTTGCCGGAAACAAGTTCCTGGCATTATATGGCGTATTGAATGGAACCTGTAACTATATTCTCACGCGGATGGCCGCAGAAGGGCTTACCTACGAGCAGGCCCTTGCCGAGGCACGGGAGCTTGGTTACGCGGAAGCCGACCCCACCTACGATGTGAAAGGGATTGATGCCGCAATCAAGCTGGTCATTCTCGCGAATACCATATGGGATAATGGTGCCTCTCTTGACAGCGTGGATATCACCGGGATTGACCTTCTCACTACCGATGCGTTGCGACTCGCGGAAGAGAAAGGCTGCACGATACGGCTGATCGCAGAGGCATTTCCTGAACGAGGGGTACTCCGCGTTTCACCACGGATCATCAGAAAAGACCACCCGCTGGTATTCGAAGGTACCTTAAATGCGATTACCCTTGAGACTGACATGGCGGGGGAGATCACCCTGATCGGGAAAGGGGCCGGGTCGATAGAGACTGCAAGTGCAATAATCGGGGATATTTTATTTATTTCGTCCCATGTACGGCGTAATTGAGCGGCGCAGGCAATACCTGCACCTGATGCGGCAGGT
>JBAXMF010000549.1:0-2037 GCA_037134435.1 Methanomicrobiales archaeon
GCGGCAAAGGGAAGAGCCACACGTTCACGACAATGTTGAAACAGGTACCGGAACGGTTCCGGATCTCCGGGGCCATGTCCAACAAGGCCCTATTCTACATGGAAGGCCTGCAGCCGGGCATGGCGATTGTCCTCGATGACACCAGCCTGTCGGAAGATATGTCCGAGATCCTCAAGGGCGTCACGACGGGTTTCCAGAAACCGTTTCTCTACCGGACGGTGAACAAAGACCGGAAAGGCCAGGTATGTGTAATTCCAGAGCGGTGCACCTGGTGGGTAGCGAAGGTCGAGGGGTCTGGTGATGACCAGGTGTTCAACCGGATGCTCACCTGCTGGATTGATGATTCTCCTGAACAGGACAACCGTGTTCTCGCAAGGGTACTGGAACAAAGCCAGGTCTTTCCACAGGGTGCTGATGAACGTCCGCAGGTCCTTGTATGCCGCGCCATGTGGGAGCTGATCGGTGCCGAGCGGTTCCATGTGGTCATCCCGTTTGCGGGAAAGATAAAATTCCAGGCGAACAATAACCGGAGAAACCCGGAGATGTTGCTGGACCTCATCAAGTCAAACGCCGTGATCCGGTTCCAGCAGCGGGAGCAGGTTGAGGCTGGCGGCGTGCCGTGTATCATCGCCACCCGGGAGGATTTCGACGATGCCGTAACATTGTATGGTCTTCTGAACGGCACAACCGGAGGCCAGGCAACCAAGCTGACAAAGAAGGAATCCGACCTGGTTGCAACAATTGAAAAAGAGAAGTGGTCGGAGTTTACCACATCGATGTTGCAGAAAGCAACCGGCCTGTCATATCATGCCATCTACAAGCTCATGCACGGCTACGATAGTCGCGGCGTAACCTATTCAGGACTGCTGGAAAAGTGCCCGTTCATTTCATACTCTGACAGGACTGTCGTTTGCGAAGAAGAATTTTCCAGGGTCTCCATGATGAGACGGGCCAACGCGTATACGTTCGACCAGGACTTATTTCGTGCCTGGTCCTCAGGTGGCGGTGTATGGATCGATGGTGATGATGGTGGCGTCGACGCGGTATCGAAACCTGCCTGCAAACCTGTTTCTGCAGGCAACTTTGCAGGCAATGATGAAATCGATTCAACGACCGTTGATTCTCAAATGGAAAGCGGGAACACAGGTTTATGCGTTTGTGCCAATTTTGACTTGCCTGCAACTGCAGGCAACATTTCTGCGGATGTTGCGGCCGTTGATTTACAAACGAATGAGTATTACACACAATTATGTGTGAATGAAAGGGTAGTTGCCTGCAAATCAGAACGCATGGGGCCCCATGATGAGGCACACGATAGTACACCTCTCTCTCTCTCTGATTCTAAATTTGCAGGCAAGTCAGATCGAAAGTCTGCTGAAATCTTACCGATCCCGGAACCAACCACTCCAAATCCCCGAAATGGTTGCCTGCAACTGCAGGCAACATGCAGGCAACTGCAGGCAAGTTCTATTGGTATCTCGTACCTGGATTTCAAACCCGTCGACTACCATGAAAACAATTACACGTGCGCTGCCTGTGGCCGTAAGGGTACAGACTATATAGAGAAAGCCACGCCGGCACGGAATTCCAGGAAGGACAAGCTGGCGGTACGGATCTGTAAGAAATGTTTCGAGGTGGCTGCGAGGAAGGAGAAGACCAAGGGCCCACCTCTCCCCGGGATTATTGTCCTCAGTCGGTTGATGAGGATATCGAAGGACATCGGCCGCTGCTCGGTATGCAACATCGATAAAGCGGTGTTCCATGACCGGGAGGCGGGGACACGTTTATGTCAGCAATGCTACGACCGCGAAGCCCGGGCTGTCGGCCCAGTGAAAGGCGGTGTCGGCGGATGACCGACCGCTACCACCGGGAGATCGACTGCGTAGCCTGTCGGGGGACGGGGCGGCTTTTCCGGAAACGGAAACTCCCCGAACCCTGCCAGGTATGCAATGGGACCGGTCATATGGGGGTGGTCCCATGACGCATCCACGAATTCGCGTCACCCTGGTATGTGACAACTGCGGCAAAAAATTCACC
>JBAXMF010000550.1:0-2036 GCA_037134435.1 Methanomicrobiales archaeon
TAATCACGGGTGATTTCCGGGATATTGTCAGCCACAAAGGAATGATTCTCGCCGCTACTGCCATTAGGGATATTCGCTATCTCGGGAATTTTGGATAGGGCGCTCCGATTACAGTATTTATGGCAGAGATATATTGGGTATTCAAGAATACTCCGCGCCAAAGGCAGCTGCTAACATATGCTAATCAGGATAAACATTCCCCCTCCAGGAACATCCCGGGTGAATGAAAGCAGTGACGATGTGGCGGCTCCCCACCACCAATCTACCCTGCCGGCCCCGAAGGGACAATTTACCATATCAACCAGGGTATCCAAAGATGTGACGTCTTTTGGTTGCTGCCGGAATCAAATGGGATCAACAACCTAAAAAGAGGGGTCCAGGGTTACCCACAACATCAAAGGTCTTCGAGAACGAGGACCACCGCTACGTCCTCACCGATGTTGAACCGGGCGTTGGCCATGAGGTCCTTACCGATTGAGTTCACATAACAGAGCTCGGTAGTCGTGCAAATCCCCGCCAGACTCCTCGAACCGAAACTGAAGGACCCGATACCAGACCCTGAGACAACAGCCACAAAGCTAAACCTATCCGGAAAATCCAAGTCCATCTAGTCATCCAACAATACCTGCAGGTACCCCTGGCTTACCTACGTTAACCCCAAATTCACGAAATCCCTCTATTATACGCCCGAATTATCAAAAAGATACCTACAGGGAGGTATCCACACCCCACCCCAACTTGTAAAAACCGTTCTCGTTCGTTTAAATCGCCCGCATTTGGCTCCGATTGGGTTTGATGCTGAACAAGGCTAAAATGGGCGATTTTAACTTAATCCCATCTTAAAATGGCCTTTATTTGGTTTTCACCCTTTTCAAAAGTCTTATAAAAGACCTCGTTAAACGCAGGATTTGCCAATTCCCCGATTGCCCCTGGTCACATTAATGCCCCACCAGGAGACACTATCAACCTGGACCCCGGCCTGACCATTTCGGTCCTCAACCCAACCACCACCTTTTCGGACGATATCAACCAGAACTCCATCATCCAGCTCAGCATTCCTAAACAAAGCACAACCGAAGACCCGCATCATCGAAGTCGGGGCCGGGAATTCCTATGGTCCCCCGACATCAGCGACACTCGGTCGCCTGGCCCAGGTGGGGCCCGCTGTGTATCGCACCGACCTGAATGGCGACATCACGGTGACAACCGATGGCACGACTTACGATGTCAAAAGAGGACCGGCAAGCAGCCAACCGGTTGCGGTTATTGCAAAAACGGTTACCACGCAACAGCCGGTGAGTTCGCAGATCTCAGCCGGAGCGGTCTGCGACTGTTCATACAATCGATATAATTGTAAGGATTTTTCAGGGCATAATGCCGCCCAGGCCTGCAATGAGTACTGCATATCGTTAGGCAAGGGTGACATTCATCAGTTGGATGGAGATAAGAATGTTATTCGCATGTGAGGGATAATGATGGAAATTACAGCACCCGTGGATAGGATTGAAGGAGAATTAGCCGTTCTTCTATTACGTGGTGATGAGAAAGTAAACTTCAATTTGCCGGTGGTTTTTCTGGCGGGGATTAACGACGGGGATGTTGTTAATATCACGATTACGAAGGATGTTGCGGCAACCAATGAAACGAAGGAGCGGGTGGTGAGTTTGATTGAGAAGTTGAAGAGAGAATCCTAATGGATTTATTGTGGTATTTTGTAATCCGCACGATTCATAAAAATTGAGCGTTGTTATAGGGTAAGAGACCTACCCATAGAAGGTCGGTCTTGCATTGAAATTCTGGGTTACTGTTCTATTTACATAGTCCGTGCTAATTCCGGGACTGTATATTGTCATCACGGGTCGTTTCGCAATAAATGTGCCAGGAACAATTGCCGATCTGTTGACCGTAGGATTGGGACTCATAGTTGTAAACTGCCTAGGGGCATATCCCGATAAAATGCCCCCGGCGGTGGGAGATGGTCTGGGTATTTTTACTCCCCCCTTCACTACCGATGATCCGACGGTTGCCACCGGTGT
>JBAXMF010000551.1:0-2030 GCA_037134435.1 Methanomicrobiales archaeon
TGTTACTGGCTCTGTGAGAGCGCCAAAAAGATGATCTATTCCGGGCTCAATCTGGGCTCCGATTGCCTTTTTCCGGATCCAATTTTCAGGTTCCAGTGGAAGTGGTGTCCACGCCCACGGAAAACATCGTTTAAAACGGTTATTTTTCGAAAAAAAGTATCCATTCCAAAATCAAGGGATAGATTAAAATCCGGACGCGTATATAACATAAAGCACGATAATAAATCAAGAAATTTTAGAATCACTCAAGTCCCTCACCAATGAGGCGATTGAGCAGGAATCAGATCCGATACCTCTTCGTAAATATATTCGTCAAATATTGGGAATTCTTGAAACATTCCAAGAACAACATGACCGAGATCTGGAGGACACACAAGCCCTCAGAAACGAATTAAATCGCATTAAAGGTGAACAGGGAAAACCCGTCATTCTACCTAACAAAGATAAATCACGAGACATATCTTCAGAAAAAGAACGAAATTCGAATCCTCCCAAAAAGAGCAAAGGGCGGGGAGCAAGGAACCATAAGGTACCAATAACCCGTCCTCCACAAATATGCTATTGTTCTCGCGAAGATCTTCCACCCGATGCAGTTTCTAAAGGTCATCACCGAGTAATCATTCAGGATATCAAGGTCGTCCTCGATAATGTAGAATTGCTGCTTGAAGTGTTTTACTCCCCTTCAATGAAAAAGACATACATGGCAAAACGTCCGCTCGGATGTGAGGGAGAATATGGTGATGGTGTCCGCACATTTATTCTTACTTCGAAGCATTTGGGGAATATGTCGGAATCCTGTATTCATGATATGCTCACATCATATGGAATATTAATTTCAGGGTCCACGGTATCAAGAATTGCTCGCAGAGATGCAGCATTATTTTATGGCGATGCAGATGATATCCTGAAAGCGGGCGTTCTCGCTGCTGAATATGTCCACATTGATGATACCGGGGCCCGGGTCGATGGCAGACAGCACTTTACTCAGATTCTTTGCAATCCGTTCTTCACGGCATACGTGACACTACCTCATAAAGATCGGCTTTCAATTGTGCGAATGCTTCTGATGGGTAAAGAATTGGAGTTTCAATTTAACGATGCGACCTTCGAATTGCTGGAAATTTTTAAAGTGCCAGAAAAAGTTCGGGAGTATCTGAAGGAAAAATGCGCTGGACAAACTCTAACTGAACAGGAACTTGAGATTATTCTCAAGGAAATTCCTTCAGACAACCGCAATCCTGATCAGTTGTATCGACGCATCATGGAAGCAGCCGGGATCACCTGGTATCATGAACAGAAGGAGGTTCCGGTAATTCAGACTCTCATCAGTGATGATGCAGCTCAATTCCGATATATTGCCGCATTACATGCCTTGTGCTGGGTTCACGCTGGTCGTCCCATTAAGAAACTTAACCCATTTACTCCAATATTCCAGGAAGAAGTTAACAGAGTTCTCGATGATTTCTGGAATTATTACAGAACATTATTGGCGTTCCAGCTGGAGCCAGAGCAATTTGACATTGAAGATTTGAGAATGCAATTTGACAAAATATTCTCTCGGAAAACCGATTTTCCATCTTTGGACAAAGTTCTTCAGACGATTTTTGACAATAAAGAGAAGCTCCTGATAGTTCTCAAATTTCCACATACACCACTCCACAACAATCCAGCTGAACTGGGAGCAAGGACTGTCGTCAGAAAACGGGATGTCAGTTTACACACCATGACCCTTGAGGGAACAAAAGCTGTTGACACTTCAATGACGATCATTCAGACCGCGAAAAAACTTGGAGTCAATCCCATAGAGTATATCCATGATCGCCTTACTGATAATGAGTTGGAGAGATTGGCGGTTACTCTTTTGAAGAAGGTTGGTCTCCCTACTTGAGATAATAGTCAAAATATTATTTTTTCCCATGTATGGGAGAGGCAGAAACACCGCAGAGTTGGTTTACCCTACTTTTGGAGTGGATACTCGAAAAGTATTATGTAGAGTAACCTATGTCCTGAGCCGGAAATAACCATTTGGA
>JBAXMF010000552.1:0-2014 GCA_037134435.1 Methanomicrobiales archaeon
GAATGGAACAAAAAAGGACCTGGTCACTCGGGTAAAACATCTTCTGCGTACCATTCCCGTGGTGGAGGTCCCAGTCAATAATGGCCACTTTTTTACCGGTTTCAAGTGCATGGGCGGCTGCAACTGCAGCATTATTAAAAACGCAGAACCCCATTGCAGATTCAGGCTCCGCATGGTGTCCCGGGGGCCGGACCAATGCAAAGGAGTGTTCACCCATCAGGGTGCGCTGTACTGCACCTATAACTGATCCGGCAGCAAACGAGGCGACCTGAAAAGTATCGGCGGTCAGGTACGTACTCATATCAATGTACCGTTTCCCGCCAAGAGCGCAGAGCTCCCGGATCATCCGGATATAATGGGGTTTATGGACCCGTTCGAGATCAGGCACCGTTGCCGGGTCCGGTTTTACTATCTCTACCCAGTCGGGAACACCGGAGACTGCCATCCTAAGACGGGCATTGCACTCGCTGTGCAGTTCCATCTCGTGGCATGCAAATATCTCCCCGGTGAAGACCGAACATTTCCTTTTCATCTTAGTTGATCGGTGACCCCTGCATGACCGCGCTTTCGCTCACATCAAACTGTCGCTCAGTCCCGACAATGTGGTACTTCCCTGTTGCCTTGACGTCATACGGGTTCCCTGTTGTTGAATATGGCACAATAAATTCACCGTTGGTGCTGGCCTGCCGGTAGACAAACGCCCTTCCCGTATTGGATACGAGCGGGATTTCAATGATGCCTTCACCCTTGATTTTTGCACCGGGCACAAATTCAAAGACCTTGACATATTTTATGTCCGGCGGACTGCCACTCAGCACATTCCGCGGGGACTCGTGGACAAGCCGGTAATGCTGGAGTGCAGGAATCGTGGATAACGGCAGGAACATCGCATCGTTGAGGATAGCCGCACGCTGACCGACAGGGGCCTGGCTATTATATTTCACTGCTTTCGCTTTTGCCGTTGCAACGTCCATATTCTCAGCTTTCGTAATCACGGGGTAGCTCTTTCCCGAACTTCCAGATTCTGAATATTCAACGTAATACGCGGTTTTGGGTTCTGTCATGGACCCATCGAAATTATGAAGCTTCGATACCATCGTCTCGTAATACGGTACATCGTAGAGGGTAACAACACCATACTGACTAGGGTTATCGGGATTTGGTGGGGTAAGGTAGGGCCGCTGATAGGGACCGGCCCCGGCACTGGTGTTATACCATGTGGCCATTGCCCAAAATTTTCCGGTGTCCATCTCGATATCAGTTATCACGTATCGCGTCCCGTCATTTTTGAGAATACTATTTGCTCCTGTTTCAGATTGGGACATGAAATAGGCAGCTGCCCCATTGGGCCCTGCTACCCCTGCCTGGAATGGGTTGGCATTCGGTATCCGCTTTGCGATATAAGTGATCATATGGCCGTAATCCCACCACGACATCACCCCGTATGCTTGAGCGGGATAGGAGAACGTAGTTTTATCATAAATTTTATAATAGTCAACTCCGGTTTCAGGAGTATGGGCCCCCATCCACTCAAGGGATTCCTTCCAGTCGGAGTTCATTCGCAGACCACCTGAAGATGCAATGGCATAATCAGTTACCACTGCTGGGTATGCATAAAGGAAGGCAAAAAATACTACGAGGCCTATGGCGACGATACCAAGGTATCCTGTTCCACGGACAAAGGTTTTGGTTTTACTCATCTGTTGGGATTTTTTCCCTTTTTGATCGGATTGTTTTTGAGAGGGATCTGTATTTTCGTTTCTTTTGGGTGTCGATTTCACCATTCTGTAAAGGTCATTCCATCCATTAGTAAACGCAAATCCAATGCAAATACCACCGAGGATTGCGATGTTAACCGCAAGGTAATATTCGTACCTTATATGCTGCCATGTTGAAATCACCATGATCACAGACCATATGAGGACAACATGCTGGTCGGGCCGTTCCTCCTTTAATGAACGGTAGAATAGGATTATAAATCCGCCGATCATCAGAATTAGTGAGTAATTAAAGG
>JBAXMF010000553.1:0-2013 GCA_037134435.1 Methanomicrobiales archaeon
GTGTTCCTTGCCTGTGCGCTCGCTGATATGTTCACCTATTTTACCACGTCACTGGAACTGGCATTGGCATACCCGGCCCAGGTGGGCGGTGTCGGCAGCTCGTTCATCCTCTTTTTGGGAATCTTCGCGGTTACCCAGGTACCACTTGCCATCGTTGAGGGTGTTGTTCTTGCACTGGTGTTCAAATACATTGTCCAGCTCAAACCCGATATCCTTCTCCGGATGAACGTGTTCCCCGAAGAAAAAATTAACGCCGCAAGGAATGATACCTGATGGCATACAAGTACAGGTTAGAGATCCTGGCAGTTGCTGCAGTCCTGATATTCTGTGCCTTGTTCCTCTATACAAGTTCGATAATGGGCAATGCAGAATTTGCGGGCTCTGACATGGTCGGGGCAGAAAAAATTGCGGGACTGGCGGGGGTTCCGGCAGATGAAATTGTGCCATTAATTCCGCAATGGATCCCCCCCAGTGGAGAGATTGAATCCGCGTTGTTCGCCCTGCAGGCGGCAATCGGCGGGATAATGGTCGGCCTGGTCTTTGGCTACTGGATTGGCCAGAAAAAAGGAACAAAAAGGACCTGAAATTTTTTCCTGTCATGTATGAAAAATTCCTGGAGGATATTGCCCAGGCGAATGGGTTGCGGGAGGTCAATACCTACGTAAAACTCGTGGCCGGGCTCGGGGCTATCATCCTCTGTCTCCTCTCAACCAGTTTCATTGCTCCGCTCTTTATTGCGGTCCTGCTTACAGGGGCAATTATTCTCCTTGCACGGGTAGATGCGAGGACATATGCGGAGCTCTTTATCGTGCCGTTCTGGTTTGCAGCCATGAGTGTCATCGTGATCATTCTTCTGTCTGAAGGGAGCGAGGTATACTGGAGCTGGACCCCATTTTCATGGCTCTCCATTTCCATATCGCGTGAAAGTCTGAACGAGGGTATGTTTGTATTCTGCAGGGTGATCGGGGGGATGGCGGCACTGATTTTCATTGCCCTCACAACACCTATGACCGATCTCTTCATCGTAATGAGGCGGTGCCGGGTCCCTGAGGTTGTACTCGACCTGGTGATGATGATCTACCGGGCCATCTTTATGATTATGCACCTGCTTGTGCTGACATACCAGGCCCAGGTAATGCGCCTTGGGTATTCCTCCTTCCGAGAATCGATAGAGTCCTTTGCAACCCTGTGCGGTTCAGTATTTATCGCCAGCTGGGATGCAGGGGAAGACCTGGTCCGTGCCATGGACGCACGTTGTTATGCGGGAAAATTTGCCCTGCTTGGGGAAACCGGTCCGGTGAATGGTTATTCCCTGGCGGCAGTGGGATTATTTCTCCTGGCATCGTCAGTGATTGTGGTTATTACACGAGATATTGTCGTGATTTAGGGTTTTGTTCTATGAGCAGCATTATTCTTGAAGCAAGGGAGATCCGGTACCGCTATCCGCGGGGCATGGAAGCAATCCAGGGCATCAGTTTTCATATACGCAAAGGGGAAAAAATTGCCCTGGTAGGACCCAATGGTGCCGGAAAATCAACACTCATGCTGATGTTTAATGGAATGATACGCCCGGACTCCGGGGTAATCCTTTTTGACAACGAGCCTGTCAGCTATGATAAGGGGTCGCTCCGGAAATTACGAAAACGAGTGGGATTCGTCCTCCAGAACCCGGACAGGCAGATTATTGCACCGACGGTATACCAGGACGTGGCATTCGGGCCGGTTAACCTGGGTTACAGCGAAAGCGAGGTAAAACAGGCGGTCACGGGAGCACTCAGGTATGTGGGACTCGAGGGGTTCGAACGCCGACCCCCCCACCTCCTTTCCGGTGGGGAAAAGAAACGTGTGGCGATTGCGGGGGTGCTTGCGATGGACCCTGATCTCCTCGTATTTGATGAGCCTACCAGTGGTCTTGACCCTTCAGGTTCAGAGGACATCATGGAACTCCTTGATGAACTCAATCTCCAGGGAAAGACCATTATTATATCAACCCATGACATTGAACTCGCTTAC
>JBAXMF010000554.1:0-2011 GCA_037134435.1 Methanomicrobiales archaeon
CTAATGGGTCGCGGTCATCCTTATCATCTTCGTCTTCTTTCCGCTTTTTGGGGGCCTTTTTTGTTTTTTCTGGTGGCCAATATGTATCTTTGTATACTTTCATATCCATTTTACCCATTTGACGATTACAGCGTTGACAAATGGGTTTTATATTCGTAAGCTCGTTATCCCCACCATTAAATAATGATATTTTATGACCCATCTCGAAATTAAGTCGGAGAATTGGGTGTTCCTTACATATTGGGCAAATACCCTCATACGCAGTTTTAAATTGCTTTCTCCATACTTTATCCCGTTCTGCTTGGGAGAATTGTTTTCTATTCGTCCGTTCGTTATTATCAAGTCCCCAATCGAGTGGCATAACTAAAATGTACCGTCCTGAAAGTATTTCTCATGGATCTTGGCTTAAAATATCTTGACCGTTTCATCAACTCACCAACCAAAAACTCTGATACCAATGCCCAGGAAAGCCTCTTGTGACAGTCTCCTCCAGAAGGCCATTTCAGGGGATTCCAGATTTTAGAAGTCCATACTACCGTGCAATCAGTTTTTTTACCAGACTATAAATTTATCGAGAGATGCAAACTCGTATCGGAATCTGCCGTAAGCATCGAACCATTTCTCAACTTTTCCGTTGGTTTGCAAGTGTTTAACCCTTGCAAGGATATGGCGGAACTCCTCGGTTTCAAGATACCGTTTGAATTCACTGCCTCAGCATCCATTTTCTCCACTCCATTGAGTATCGAATTCGCTGCCAAGGTCCATAATCAGTTCACGAAGTGGGCAAACAGGCTATATAACTGAACCGCACTTTCGAGAACGGCGATTGAATTTTCCGTGTTGCTAGTGGCCCCACTGCGGCCCAATTATCGGGATTCTTCCGGTGCCCTGATATATTTTCCAGAGTTGATCCACTCATCTCTGAGTTGTGTGCTAGAGCTTCGCTATTACACCAAAGGATTCTTGTTTTCCTTCTGGCGTAATATCCTCATAATCGTCCTCTTGCTCAACTTCATTGTTGAGTCTGTTTCCAGCCCACTATTTGATATAGGAAATACTTTCAGGACTATAAACATCGAATTGGAACACAGTTCACATTCCCGGTTCTGGAAATATCGGGCGTTTTACGTCAGGTCTGATTTTCAAGTGCATTTTTTCGCGACTCCAGCTCCATAAGTTTCTTCTTCAGCTGGGCAATCTCTTTTTTTATCATGCGAAGCTCAGTCGCCTTCTTACTGTTCGATAAGTAATCTGCTCCACGTTCCTCCGCAATGTACTGTTCCACCTGACTCCGCAGGAGTCTTACAAATGGATTTCCCCAGACCGTTCCTTCACGATATTCGAGCCTGCCAACCCGGATACCCCGGAGAATGAAGTCCTGGTCTACCCCATATTCCTTCTCCGCTGTCATGCTGCTGATAGTTGCCCCTTTCCTATTCCACTCACCATATTCTGACAGGATATTACCTCCCCCACCATGAACCCATGTATCACGTGTCCGCTTAACTTCAACTCATGGATATCAAGGCAGGTTACGGTTTTCTTCCCCGGCTTAAACCGTTGCCGGTGAACTGACACGGCATCATTACCCATTCCGGATACGTGCATCACCTGTCATGGAAATTTGTTCGCGAAGACATAAAATTCCTGATTGTATAATGTTAGTCTTACGTATATTATCCATCTTTTCTGTTAAACGCCAGTCTTTTCTGTTTCTCGTCCCTGACCATTTGTGAAAATGACCGGGATCTTATCTGTTTTTGTCTTCCCTAAATGTTTGAAATACAATACTTCAATGAAAACAGGGATGGGTGATTTCCAGGGTTCCCGCTTGTAATTCGCGGTGCTGCCAAACTTTTTCGTGTTCAGACTCATTTCCCGCGCCATCAGTAACTGTTCATCAGTTAGATGAAAGCATCATTATGCATCAATCCATGGTTGGTATTTTGAGTGGGGCGCTTCTTTTTCGCCATGATCAACGGCTCCGGACATTCACAACCTGATGTCATGT
>JBAXMF010000555.1:0-2007 GCA_037134435.1 Methanomicrobiales archaeon
TAGCTGCTCCAAACCCAGACCGGTGTTATGGGCCCATAAACATCTCGGTGTATGCAAATTCGGCTGAAGTAGCGGTTGAAGCACTGGATGCCGGATGTGACCGGTTGTATTTTGAACCGGATACCCATTTAAAAGCCTGTCAATGTCGTACTACAACTATCGTTTCACAGGGCACGGACCCGTTTCCAGAAATTTGTGGAAAGGTTGAGGATTTACTCGTGCTTATGGCAGGGAGCCGTCAGCAAATATTTTGGAAATGGCCATCAATTCCCGATAGGAACTTTATTGATCAGTCATTGGAGATACTTTCGGAACTGCAGAAAACGGGGATTGGCGGGATCATGATTGACAGCGCAGGTCTTGCAGCTAAGGTCCATCGTTTATTTCCTGCATTGCGGATATGCGGGGGGGTAGGCCTGAATATTTTTAACCATGTCGCAGCTGGTTCATTGCCAGGTCTTTTTAGCATGACGCTCTCACCTGAACTATCAAACGATGATATATCCGCACTGGCTACGTGTTTTTCCCCCGGAAAGACCCCTGCATATGAAGTAATCGTCCAGGGTAACCTTGAGGTACTTAACAGCAGGGACTGTATTCCGGCTGGCATGCCCAACGGGAATGGTTCCTGCGATCGGCTAAATGATGGGCACTTCCAGGGCTTGCAGGATAGCACCGGAAGGGTATTTCCATTCTATGTTGATCCCTGGTGTCACACGCATATCTGTAACTCCAGCGAGATATGCCTGATTGACAGTATCGCGGGGCTTATTAATTCGGGTATTTCATCGGTCGCAATCGATGCCCGCCATAAGACCCCTGCCTACGTTAAAGAAATGGTATCGTTATACAGGGAAGCAATCAGGCGTTCTATTGACCCGTTGGAGCAGGAACAATTTATTGATCTCCTTACTGCGGTGAAAAAGATCTCGCTTGGTGGAATCACCTCTGCCTCCTTTCGTGGAAATCTTGTATGAGAATGCCGAAGCGTGCAGTTCTTAATCAAACGATGCATATATGGGGTTGAAAGAATATGGCAGCCCCATTTATCCTGATTAATTTAAAGACATACCGTGAAAGTACCGGACAGCATGCGCACCGGATTGCGTCTATTGCCCAGGCTGTCAGTGCTGACAGTGGTGTGTTAATCGGTATCGCGCCCTCGTATCTTGATATCCACCCGATATCGCGGCATTATGAAATCCCTGTATTTGCCCAGCACGTTGATGGGATTGAACCGGGTGCCCACACGGGGACCATCACCGCAGAAGCACTGAAACAGGCAGGTGCCAAGGGGTCCCTGGTCAATCATTCAGAACGGAGGCTTACCCTTGCCGATATTGATGCCGCAGTATCAGCGCTCCGTGCAGCGCACATGGTTTCCGTTGTCTGTACCAATAATGAAGCAGCGAGTGCGGCAGCTGCAGCCCTTTCACCAGATTATGTGGCAGTTGAACCACCTGAATTAATCGGGAGCGGTGTATCGGTGGCGAAGGCGAACCCGGATATAATAAAAAAGACCGTGGAAGCAGTCAGGTTGGTAAATCCGAAGGTCATGGTATTAACCGGAGCGGGGATACAGACGGGGGAGTGCGTAAGGACTGCGATCGATCTTGGGACTGACGGAGTCCTTCTCGCCTCAGGCGTGGTCAAGGCAAAAGACCCTGAGGCCGTCCTGCGTGACCTCGTCTCAAAAATATGAGTGTGTCACCTGTTGATGACGGTTACCTCTTTTTTTTCTGTAATCCCTGGCCTCACCTATGGACGGACTATCAGGGAGATCAGGTCATGTTTCGTTATCACACCCTGCACCCGTCCGCCTTCGAGGACCAGCACTGCGTGGTGGTGCTGAAGGATTGATACCACCGTTTCGACGTCCGTATCAGGTGGGACTGTAGGAAAACCGGACTCCATAAAATCATTTGCCGAATAGATGTGGCTTCTATGGAGCCGCTGTTCTTCTATTGCATTTACAATGGCGGTCTCCGAAATACATCCGACCGGTAC
>JBAXMF010000556.1:0-2007 GCA_037134435.1 Methanomicrobiales archaeon
CCTCAGTGTATCTGGATGGAACGAATAAGGGGGTTACCCCCCTGACGATCCCCTCCGTTTCGTACGGTGACCATACTCTGAAACTCACGTACCAAGGATACCAGGACAGTAGCAATCCGGTTACCGTTTCAGAAAGTTCGCATAATTATGTCTACACCTTAACGGCAACCCCGACCACAACTCCGGTATCGGTGAGTTCGACGCCGTCCGGAGCCTCAGTGTATCTGGATGGAACGAATAAGGGGGTTACCCCCCTGACGATCCCCTCAGTAATGTATGGCCCCCATACCCTGAGAGTCACATACCCGGGATACCAGGATAGCAGCAATCCGGTTACCGTTTCAGAAAGTTCACACAATTATGTATACACCTTAACGCCAACACCGGTGGGAACCACAACTCCAATATCGGTAGGTTCGACGCCGTCCGGAGCCTCAGTGTATCTGGATGGAACGAATAAGGGGGTTACCCCCCTGACGATCCCCTCAGTTATGTATGGCCCCCATACCCTGAGGATCACATACCCGGGATACCAGGATAGTAGCAATCCGGTTACCGTTTCTGAGACTTCATACGCCTTCGTATACACATTAAGACCTATATCCGTGGGTACCATAACTCCAATATCGGTGGGTTCGACGCCGTCCGGAGCTTCAGTGTACCTGGATGAATCGAATAAGGGGGCCACCCCCCTGACAATCCCCACAGTTACGTATGGCACCCATACCCTGAAACTCACGTACCCGGGATACCAGGACAGCAGCAATCAGGTTACCGTTTCTGAGACCTCATACACCTACGTATACACATTAACACCAACCGGGCAGGTATCTGTCGTAGTACCGGAGCGCACCGCCGTACCCAACCCGACTCCCACCAGCAATACAACCCCTCAGCCGAATACAACCCCTGAATTGGTCATCAACGGCACACCGCTCCCGGTAACCACGGTGATAAATGTGACCCTGAACCCGGGTACAAATAATACGACTATCATTGCACCTGTCGAGACATCCCCCACACAGAATATCCCGGTGAATGGGTCTGCGAATGAGCCCAAAACGGATTATAAACCTCCTGGAGGGCTCGCGTTTTTCCTGTTTATTGCAATAATACCCTTGGTCCTCCTTCTTGTCCATGACTATCTCGGGCTTGGTCACCTGTCATTCCCCCAGCCCCTCGCGGTCAGGGCTGGTGTCGCAATCGGGCAGGTTGTATGTGGGGCAGGGCTGCTGTACGTCCTTACTAATATGATCGCCCTGCTCCATACATTCACCGATCCGCTTCCCTTCATCCTCCTGTTTATCGTGTTAATGCTTGGGGCATACCTGATATTTTCAGCACTTGCACTGGCAATCGGGTCCCTCCTGTCCCGTCCCCTGCGCTGGACCCTGAAGGTGCATGTCGTAATTGGTGTAATCACGCTTCTTGTTACTCCGATCCTTCTCTTTTCGCTTGCACCGGAAGAAGTAATGGCGATCCTCGTGACCATTGTGGCGGCCCCGGTATCCGCATTGCTGGCCCTCTGGCAGGACCACTCACTTGCGTTGGAGGTGCGGAAACGTGGTTTCCCCTTCGGCTTGTTTAATGGCGACGAGACACGGGTGCCATCCGGAACTGACCCCTACCGGCGCTCAACGGCAACAAGGCCTGATATTTTCCCGCCTGAACTCGCAGATCGGTATACAAGTATCGACTTCCTCGGGATGGGTGGGATCTCCCATGTATTCCGGGCGATGCGACTGAAAGACGGCATGACCGTTGCGGTCAAAATTCCGATACGGTTCGATGAGACCACGGGGAAATGCTTTATGAAGGAGATCCTCGCTTGGGAAGGGCTCCGCCACCCGAACATCGTCGAGATCACCGAGGTGAACATCCTTCCCATACCGTACGTGGAGATGGAGTTTGTGAAGTCCGGGCTGGCAGACTTAAAGACCCCGCTACCTGTGAAAGATGCAGCGGAAATCATTTCCGGTGTTGCGGATGGCCTTGCGTATGCGCATG
>JBAXMF010000557.1:0-2003 GCA_037134435.1 Methanomicrobiales archaeon
TAATGAGATAATAGAAATGCGAGTATACGACTGCGATGTGCAGCTGGTTGTGGACAAAAAATTCAAGGACAATGCCGAGGAGGATCAGGAATGCAAACGCATAGGGGTGGGGTTTATTCAGGGACTTCCACCAAGATCCACCAACTTCACACTGTTGCAAACCCAAACCCCAGAGTACTCAATTTCCGTGAATAATTATGGGACATATGCGTTAATAATATTCACGTTGAACATTCGTCCGGCTCTTTCCCATCCGTCTTAAGATTCCTGCCGACATGCCGGAAAAATTTCCAGTGCAGGAGCAGGTGAATGATGAGCAGGGCAGCGAACACGAGGCTCGTGTAGTTGTGCATCGTGACCCACTGGTTGCGGAAAATACCCAGATAGGTTGCCCAACCGCTCCCCCGTCCTCCGCCTTCCGGGAGAACGAGATAGAGCACAAGCCCGGTGATCAGCGACGGGATGAATGTGATCAGGCAACCGATGTCGACAAGCGTGTTAATGGTTATGCGTTTCATAAATTCACTCCAGAGGTATCAGATCGGCCGGTTGAATACACCGGCATTCCTATCCTTAGATCCATGACTGATGATGTTGAGGGGTTACGCCTTTTTTTTCAGCGTGTTCATGCCGAGGAGTGAATACAATCCACAAGTCCCGACAGCCCCGGTGACCAGCGCGATCAACCCGATGAGCGCAACGAGATACGACCATGGTGCTGCGACCATGTTCAATGCAAATACCCCAATGAGTACAATCCCGAGTATGATCCTGACCACACGGTCGATCATGCCTACATTTTTTTCTCCGATCTGCAAACTTTTCACCTTGATTTGCGATAATGGCGGGACAGGATAAATACATACCGGATCCTGACAATAATCCCTTGTGAGGTAATCCAATGAAGTCCGGCCAGATGATATCGGGATCTTTGAATGGGTTATCCGTATTATTCCAGGTGCGTATTGGATAACCGTAGCAGGAGGCCTATTTCCAGTCAATTGTTACGTCATTGGGGGGAGAGAATACTCCCGATATAACAGCCGTATGTTGTATTTAGCAGGATGCCCCGTGATACCGGGGATGATCCGGTACCCGAACCCCCTGTCACATCAGCAGACTGGCAATCGCGAGCACCGGAAGCATGGTTACCAGTGCAAGGTGCGCACCATACCCGGGAGAGGTCTGGAAGTTATCCCGCAGGATCTGAAAGAACTGGGTGTATGCAGTAAGTGCTACAATCACTTGGAGGACTGCTGCAACAACTACGATTACCGAAATGCCGGTTATCACCGCAGCAAGCGTTACGATCAGCGCAAGGATAAGGGCCCCGAAATGCGGCGCGAGCTTCAGGCCCTGCATCCGGAAGGTAATGAAACCAGTTACCGTGCTGCTGAACAGGATCGCAAGAGCGATCACCTGATAAGTCAAGTTCATTTTTGTCACCTCAGAAATTCACAACCGCATAGGTGGGGTCGCTAAGGAGTTGTATATAGGTCGCAGCCCCGGCAAGTTTCACACCGGGAGCGAGATCATTTTCCGTTAATCCCCGGAACGTTGCCGAAAGTTCACAGGCATACATGGTAACCCCCGCTTTCATCATCTCTTCCATCAACTGGTCAAGGGGAGCAAACGCAGGGTGTTTCACGCCGGCAGCGCTCCCTTTCCGTGCAATGCTGACCCCATCCATCAGCAGGAAGATCGTCACCTTCTTGCCCATGCTCACGGCCACTTTCGAGAAGATGAAGGTCGCGTACGCCCGTTCTGCATTCCCGGTGCCGTTGCTCTGGACAACAAGGACGCGGTCCCGGTTTGCCGCAGAAAGGGTTCCTACGGGTGTCTCCTTCTTCTCACATTTCTCAACTGTGATAACATGCCGGTCCCCTTCAGTTTCTTCTCCCACGATCCTAGACCCGGATGCAGTGACGGCAGCCGTAAGATCGGCAAGGGTATCAAGACTGGCGCTCTTCACTTTCAGCCGCTCCCCGATTGCAAGACCGGAG
>JBAXMF010000558.1:0-2002 GCA_037134435.1 Methanomicrobiales archaeon
TTGAGAAAAACAAGGTATTCCCCTTTTGCATGGCGGATTCCCAGGTTGTTTCCTGCACCGAAGCCCCGGTTATCAGGACTTTGTATAAGTGTTACCTCAGGATACCCTGCTTTCACGAGTTTTACCGTATCGTCCTGTGAGCAATTGTCAACAATGATAATTTCATGAGGATATTCCTGTTTCATCACAGATTGCAGGCAGGCATCAAGGTAGGCGCGGTGATTGTAGGTAACAATAATAATACTCGCCAGACCTTTCAGGTGGACATTACCTGTCATTGAAGTCTCTGATTTTTCATAATTGCAATAAGGGAGTTCAGGATCAACCCGGATATTAGAAGCAGCATGCCAAGGATAACGAAAAGGACCGATGCGATAGTTGGGCCAAATGGAAGCATATTATTCAGGTAATAGAATGAAATAGCCCAGAACCCCGCAGTTGTCCCAGCTAGGATGCATAGAATTCCCAGGATCCCGAAGAACATTAATGGTCTGCGATATCCAATCTCACCGATTATATTTGCTATTACATCATACCCGTGTGTCAGGGGGTTTTTTTTATGTTTATTCGGGACATCATACCGGACTGATATCGGCACTTCTACGATCACCAGTCCCGTCTGCATGAAGTGGGAGATCATATCTGATTCGATATTGTATCCTTCAGATGTAAAATCGAAATAATCCAGGGCTTTTCTACTGAGTGCGCGGAACCCTGACTGGGAATCTGTGCCATCGTACTCCGACTGCATATTTGTTGCATAATTCAGGGTCTTCTGCCCGATTTTCCGGTATGCCGGGATATCCGATGCAGTCCCGAGAAACCTGGAGCCGATGACCAGGTCTGCCTCGTTCCTGGTGATGGGGACAATCAGTGCCGGGATTTCTCCGGGGTTATTCTGCCCGTCGGCGTCCATAAGCACAACAACATCGGGGTTACTGCTGCGTGCAGCATTGAGACCTTGAAAGAGAGCATGTGCTTTCCCCCTGTTTTCCGGAAGAACAATAACAGTCGCACCTGCTGCCCGGGCGATCTCAGTGGTCCTGTCGTTTGATCCGTCATCGACCACGATGCACCGGCTGACATGTTTTGCCGCTAGCAAGAGGACAGACCCTATGGTAAGCTCTTCATTGTAGGCAGGGATCACGGCGACAATGTCATCATGAGTACGTTTTGTTTCATCTCTAGTTTCCGTGAGGTCTGAAACAGTCATGGTCCTCATCTGTCAGGAATACGTTTTCTTTTAGCAATTAATAAGGTGTATGCCTGCGAAGGGTGCAGAGATAGGAGGACGGGGTTGCAGGGAAATGTTAATGTACCCGGGTAAGGCTCGGGGATCCAGCTTGACCTGGTGAGGCGTGCTTGCGAAGGTTCATCCAATGTATTCATGCGATCACAACCGTCTCCGCCGTTTACGTGATCCTTGTGGGGCTTCCCAGCTGTTTATAACAGATGGCGGGAGGTATATGGGTGGGGCAGGCATACCCTGCGCGGCCATTCGGGTTGAATGGATATACCAATTATCAGTCCCTTCAGACGTAGCTCAAAAAAAATGATAAATCGAAGGATAATTTAGCGTTACTTATCTCGAATAGAGGGACTTTTTCGGATAATCCGTATCAGATTACGTGCTATAGTTATTCCGGTGTTAATGCCCCGTTAAATCGGTCTTATTTTGAGTCGATTGATTTAATTCTGTTTAATTAGCCTTAAAAGTAAAACTCAATGGATATCCGCCCGATTGGATGAAACAAAGCCCGGATTAGCGTTTTTTACCCTACACTCATAGGTAAGATTTAATGTTTGGGACAGGTTTAAAATCAGGTAAATACCCCCGGGATCCAGCCGCAATATCCCACTATTTAGTTAAAATATGGGTATTTGAAAGAGATAATCCGCTCATTTTTCAGTTTCTGAATTGTGATTATCGACAGAATGGGTCGTTGTGCAGAAATGGTGGTGGGGGATTGGACCGTGACGTTGAAGTTACGAGGCGTTAATC
>JBAXMF010000559.1:0-1989 GCA_037134435.1 Methanomicrobiales archaeon
CTATATCGTCAGGTTATTAAAACAGGGCTGCAACCAGAAATAGTGAAGTTCCTCCCGGTATTCCTTCTTTTTTGCCTTATTATCCCAGGTGTTACGGCAATTGTCATTACCGAATTCTGCCCTGATACCTACCTGAAAGACGATCCCGATGAATATGTAGTCCTTTCTGGAACAGGAAGCCTGGATAGGATTATGGTGTCAGATGGCGAGGGAAGCTTCCGCTTTCCTCCTGGCTCATGGATAGACGGCCGGATTACTGTTGCATATAATGGTATGGCTTATGCCGGTGTGCATGAGCGGTTGCCAGACTTTGAGTTTTACAATTACTCCCCCGATGTCCCAGATGTCATTCCTGTCGTTTCTTTTCGGCTTGCCAATGCAGGGGATGAGCTGATGCTTTATGAAGGTGATACCCTGTTGCAAAAGGTGTCGTGGCCTGCCAGTGTCAGACCACGGGAGGGGCAGGTCCATTTCCTGGACAACGGGGTATGGGACCCCCGTGTCCTCATGCTTGGACAGTCCCGGGTTGCTCCTGCAAACTTTACCGGTGTTTCCGGAGTCGGTTTTGTATCGCCTGATTGTTCACTCGAATTATATGAGAACTGTATCAGCCAGGCAAAATATGAAATCCTTGTGAATGTATACGAATTTTCCAGTCCTGTAATGGCAGATGCGCTTATCAGCGCCAGGAAACGGGGTGTCAATGTGACGGTGCTGATAGAGGGTGGTCCTGTCGGTGGGATTTCACCGGAAGGAAATGCCATCTGCGACCGGCTTACCAGGAATAATATTGCCGTCTTCCGGATGGGAACTATGGGTGATAACCATGCCCCGTACCGCTATGATCATGCCAAGTATATCGTGGTCGATTCGTTGTACCTTTTTATCACCAGCGAAAATTTTAAAGAGAACGGGTTTCCCGCGGAAGGAAAATCCGGAAACCGGGGCTGGGGTGTATGCCTGATCGACCCCGGGGTCGCGACCTGGTTCAGGGGGGTATTCCTTTCTGATCTGAATGGGAAAGGTATCAGCCCCATGAACGGGAAGGAAGGTCCACTGGAGCCCGGGGGAACACAGACCCATACACAGGAATTCTCACCTCTTCGGTTTGAGGGTGCGAAGGTTACCCCGGTGCTGGCCCCCGATACAAGTTACCTAATCACCGGCCTCCTGCGTTCTGCAACGGGCGAGATCGATATCCAGCAGGCATACATCAGCAATGAATCGAGGGGTGTTCCCAACCGGTACCTCGCCGAAGCGATTAACGCATCACGCCACGGCGTCCGTGTGAGAGTTTTGCTCGATTCCTACTGGTTTAACACGGAAGGCGAGGACGATAACGATGAAATGACGGCGTATATCAACCAGGTAGCGGCGTCTGAACACCTCCCGCTTGAAGCGCGGTGTGCAGAACTGGATAGGAATGAACTGGAAAAAATTCATAACAAAGGTGTTATTGTCGACAGGAAGAAAGTCCTTGTCAGCAGCATCAACTGGAATTACAATTCTCCCACATTTAACCGGGAGGCGGGGGTCGTAATCGAGCAGCCTGATGCGGCCCTGTATTACAGGGCTGTATTTGAGGATGACTGGGGCCAGTCCACCACAACAGTGAATGGCCAGAATACTACGACGGAATACCTAAAAATCGGGATCGCCGTTGTGGTAGTGGCGCTGCTGGTGGTATGGTACTGGCGACGAACAAAACAGTGAAATAGTAATTGATCACCAAAAAAGGAAAGACATCATGCGAATAGTCCGGTCGGTACAGTCCAAACTTTGTGTGGATGGTTCCATGTTGAAAGAGTACCTGCTTGATGAACCAGTGACTGAGGAATTCTTGACATTCCTGCAACACTTCGGTTCAGTCCGGTATCTCCGTCAGATTAAAATGCCCTTCTTTTCCTTCGAGAAAGAAGATGTCATCTCTGTCAAGGGCTTTATCGGGGACCCTTGTGTCGAGGTCCGTTACCGGAAAGAGTTTCAGGA
>JBAXMF010000560.1:0-1989 GCA_037134435.1 Methanomicrobiales archaeon
ACCGGAAGACCGCATTTATTGTCATGACCGGGACCTTCTGTGCGGCTTCTGCACTCCTGCTACCGGTGAGTGAAGGATTGATTCGCTGGATAGCGGGCGTTGTGGGTTGAAGTGCATGGTCACAAATGGTGGCAGGGACAAAAAAAAGCAACATTAAGAGCACAGTTTACCTATTCTTATTTCAGGTACACAAATGTACGCGGAGACCCGATTACATCATGATGCATAACCCCCCGGGATGGAAGGAACCGGGGTTGCCGATGCAGGTCCCGGAACTTCTGGCGCCTGCTGGCTCAATAGAATCGCTCGTGGCCGCAATTGATGCGGGAGCTGATGCGGTATATCTGGGTGGTGACCGTTTCAGTGCCAGGAATAATGCAGAAAATTTTGACCGGGGCGCAATTGAAAGTGCCGTGGATTATGCACATTTGCGTGGTGTCAGGGTCTATGTCACCGTCAATACACTTGTCCGTGATTCCGAACTTTCTGATACGGCCGGATTCATATTGTTTTTATATAAGGCCGGTATCGATGCCATCCTTGTCCAGGACATTGGTGTCGCCTCCGTTGCACGGGAGATAGCGCCCGGTCTGCCACTCCATGCCTCAACACAGATGACGATCCATAACCGTGAGGGCGTAGCATGGGCCCGGGAATTAGGATTTTTGAGGGTGGTGCTAGCGCGGGAACTTTCCCTGGAAGAGATATCAGAGATCGCGTCGGCCCCGGAATGCCAGGGGATCGGGCTGGAAATTTTTGTCCATGGGGCACTGTGCTATTCGTACTCGGGGCAATGTCTCCTTTCATCAATGATAGGTGGCAGGAGTGGGAACCGGGGTATCTGCGCCCAGCCATGCCGGAAACCCTATGCCTGCGTGAGTGGCCAGGTGGACACATATGGGCGGCCTGTTTCACTTTCCAGGGCCCCCTGGAAGGAGGAATACCTCCTCTCCACAAAGGACCTCTGCAGTTACCGCGACCTGGAATCCATTGTCCGCTCCCCGGTAGAGTGCGTGAAAATCGAGGGGCGGATGAGGTCACCCCGTTATGTCTCAACCGTGGTGTCGGTCTATCGCAGGGCAATTGATGCAATCGCACTGGGTGACTGGAGCCCGCTGGATAAAGAAGTGGAAGGACTAGCACTTGCTTTCAACCGTGGTTTTACCCGTGGATATCTCATGGGTGCGCGCCACCGTGAGATAATGGGTAGGACCCATCCGGATCACAAGGGTATCCTGGCAGGGGCCGTCGTTTCGTATCATCCCCGGGAACATATGGCCCGGATCAGAATTATTGGGACTACGTTACCTGATAAGGGGGATGGGGTCGTGTTCCAGGACCCCTTCTCCGGTGAGGAAAATGGGATGGTCCTTTACGGGACGCCTGTAAGAGATGCTGATGGACTGCAAGTCCCGGTCCCGACTGCAGTACAACCCGGGGATGTCCTCTATCTTACCCGCCGGGGGGATGACGGGACGGCAGGTAAAAAAGATAAACCCGGGCAAAAGGGAAAACAATTTCCGATTCCCCTTGATCTTGTCATCACCTGGGACGAAGAACGACGCCCCGTGATTACCGCAGTTATGCCCGGTAAAGACGGGGTGAAGGTCAGGTACATTCATACCGGCCTGCCAATGGAGATTGCGGAACATACTCCCCTCAGCAGTGACCAGATTGCCCGGCAGGTCAGCAGGACTGGCGGTACACCATTCGTCGTCCGGGACCTCGTTCTCCATTACCCGGGAGGTCTCTTCACACCGGTATCAGTGCTGAACCAGCTCAGAAGAGATCTCATTCTGGGTGCTGAATCGGAGATTGTTGCTTCCTGGAGGCCTAGCCAGGATGAAATATTATCGGCTGAAAGAAAGGCGGAATCGATTATCAACTCCTGCCAGGCTATAGCCGCTCCAAGCCCAGGCCGGTGTTATGGGCCCTTAAACATCTCGGTGTATGCAAATTCGGCTGAAGTAGCGGTTGAAGCACTGGATG
>JBAXMF010000561.1:0-1985 GCA_037134435.1 Methanomicrobiales archaeon
AATTCCCGGCCCCGACTTCGATGACGCTGGTCTTCGGTTGGACTTTGGAAAGGAAGGCTGAGTTGGATGATGGAGTTCTAGTTGGTGTCGTCTGATAAGGTGGCAGTTGGGTTGAGGACTGTGATGGTCAGGCCCAGGTCCAGGTTGATCGTGTCTCATGGTGAGGCATTAACGTGACCAGGGGCAATCTGGGAATTGGCAAATCCTGCGGTTAAAGGAGGTTTATATGGGACTTTTGAAAAGATTGAAAATCAAATAAAGGCCAATAATTGGTTGAATTAAGTGAAATTCGCCTAGATTAGCCTTATTCAGCATCGATCCCGAACGGGGCCAAATGCGGGCGATTTAAACGAACGAGAATGGATTTTATGGGTTGGGGTGGGGAGTGGATACCTCCCTGTGGGTATCGCTTCGTTAATTCAGGCTTAAAATAGAGGAATTTACTCTTCCGGTGGTTTTGCGAGGATGAAAATCACTTTTTTCCTAATCGGTGATTATGATCGCAGGGTTTTATTTTCCTGTTTTGCCACCTGGATAACCACAGCCCCGTTTTCTATGGCCCAGTTTAATTTGTCTCCTTTTTTCAGATTAAACTGATTCACGAGATATGCTGGGACGGTTGTCCGTAACGAATTACTCATCGAGGTGGCTGGATGAAGGACAGATTCGCCGTGCCATGGATATTTAGCCATTGTCATAGGCTATTTTGGAAAGGTGAGGATTTGTAGGTATTTGTGGTATTGGGGGTTTGATGTCGATTAAATGGGTGATTGGTGGCCCGGAAAGAGTATTTATTAGAGTGGGTAAGGGGCATTTGCTGAAACCTCGTTTGAGTTGGCATTAGAAATGCCCCTTATTGGTGATTAATCATGAAGAATCAATTGGCGATTCGATAAATTTTAAAAATAATTTTCCAATATCCGATGTATGGGGAGCAAGGAGATCGGATACATTAGTATGCAGGAAATCTTTATTTGAATTCAATAATCCTCTATCATGTAAATCATTAACCATCTGATCATAAAACGAACGCTTTCCCGCCAAATCGGGAAATGCAGACTCTAACATTCTAGATGAACTACCCATAACAAATGTTGGATAAGTCACCCCGTGAATTTTCCCCCACTCAACAGGATTGTCGAAATATTTCAATACTCGTAAGTGCCATTCAGAAAATGTGTCGATTAAATTCAGAAATATTTGCTGTTGAGATTCATCAATTGAATTAGGCAATGCAGTATTAATTACAGCATTGCGCAGTGCTTCAAGTTTTTCGATTTGATGATTCCTAATTGCTATCTGCCCCCCATAAAGGAAAGCAGATAAAAATGAGGGGTTATTAGTCAAATTCTCAATTTTATATTCTTCTAATCGTTCACTGAGATTAACAACCATCGATCTAATATTTTCTATATACTCCCTTTGTCTCTGATTGATTGGCCGGTCCACCAAACCAGATAAAAATTCAATTACGGGTCCTGCAACAGGTATGATTTTTCCAGCACTAATCATGAGACTATAAGTTATATCCGAAATATCTTGTTTCGGAAATTCAGTATTATCAACCATAATTATTCTTTATTTAATGAGATAAAAGCATCAAGCCATATGCACAATGTGAAAGTGATTTTGCAGAAGTAGAATTAATATGGGGCACTCATTGCTTTTATTACCCTCCAGGAATAGTGGAGAGAGTTTGCACGGTCATTAAAATTGAAGGTTTGATGAACTTCTCCTTGTGGTTCCAAGTGATCTACTTTGGCTGTGTAGGTATGTATGGAACCCCAATTCGAATTTGGTATCAGCTCAATTTCGACTGTAATATTATTTACTGGCCTATTCATTTGATTTACAACAGCAAAATTCGCGGTGTAAATGAATGGATTATTAAAATCTAAGCTGAATCCTCCATTCCATTCAGCATTATTATCTTTTATTGCTATATTGGGATTTATTGTTTGAATACATCCAGAAATCAGAACAAA
>JBAXMF010000562.1:0-1984 GCA_037134435.1 Methanomicrobiales archaeon
ATCGCCATGGATTCTCAGGAAACAAATACCCGGTATCACATCCGAAAAAACACGACACCACGGAAAAACGCATTAGAGCTTAACTATCATACAAATTAAATTAAATTAACAATTTTGGAGCAGAATTGTATCGCATATTATTTTAATAGCAATACTGCACGTTTCCATGAATGGATAACCGGCAGGAGATAATTAAAAAGATCAAAACCCTCCTTAGGTCTCATCGCAAAGGGCTCACCATTACCGATATCGCCCAAAAATTGCTCCTGAACCGGAATTCTGCAGCAAAATATCTTGAGATCCTCCTCATATCAGGGGATGTTAACCTCAATACCTACGGTCCGGCAAAGGTCTACACCATTTCGCAGAGGATGCCGGTTTCTGCCCTGTTAAAATTTTCCACCGATCTCATCATCCTGATCGATAACGGAATGAGGGTATTGGACGCGAATGAGAACGCACTTTCGGTACTGGGCCTCTCCCGGGAAGACCTTTCAGGGAACCGGATTGAGACCATAAACTCCCCCCTCCTCGCACGTCTTGCTATTCCGGATGTTTTTGATGAGGTCCAGAGAAGCGGAGAAATTCTGAGGGAATTCTCCATCCCATCTCTCAATGAAGAACTCCATTACCGTGTGCGCCTTATTCCGACGATATTCGATAACCTGGAAGAAGGCATTACGATTATAGGGGAAGATATCACCGAGCAGGTCCGGTTTGAACAATTCCTGATGGTCTCTGAGGCCCGCTACCGTGGGATCGTGCAGGATCAGACAGATTTTATCTGCAGGGGGAGTCCTGATGGTACCGTTACTTTCATCAATGAACCACTTGCACAATTCATCGGTATTTCGTGCAGTGATATTAGTGGAAAAAGCTTTTTCCCCTATATTTTTCCCGAAGATCTCCCTCTTGCCGTGGAAAAAATGGCCGGGTTAACCCCTGATCAATCAACCAATACAATCGAAATAAGGGTAATGAATTGCAATGGGACATTCCGTTGGAACATATGGAGCAGCCGTGGCATATTTGACAATACCGGTAACCTGGTCGAGTGGCAGTCTGTCGGGCGCGACATTACCGAACGTAAGCAGATTGAGGAGACCCTGACCCGCATCCAGAAAGCAGTGGATAGCTCCAGCGAGGCCATTGGAATCGCAACTCCCGATGGCCGTCATATCTACCAGAACCCTGCATTAACCAAAATGTTCGGATATACTACTGAAGAATTCGCACGTTCGTCTCTCCCCATAATCGCGTATGAAGATAAACAGAAAGGACGAGAAATTTTTGAGGCCATTATGCAGGGGAACTCCTGCAGCGGTGAAATCGTCGTAATCTCAAAGGATGGACGAAAATTCGATGCCAGTTACCATGCGGATGCTATCAAGGACGATAAGGGGACGATCATCGGCCTCATTGGTATCCACACGGACATCACCGAGCGGAAACAGGTCGAAAAGGCCCTTTCAGAGAGCGAACTACTGTACCGTACCATCCTTGACAATATTCAGGATGTATATTTCCGCGCTGATCCGAAGGGGGTGCTGGTTATGGCCAGTCCATCAGCGCCGAAACTCCTGGGGTACGGTTCGCTTGACGAAATTATCGGGCAGAATATTGCAGAAAAATTTTATTTTGAACCGGAAGAACGGAAAAAATTCGTAAAGGCCCTCTATGAACAACAAAAAATTTCTGATTACGAGATTACATTAAAAAAACCGGACGGGTCACTGGTGGAGATCTCCACGAACAGCCGCCTCCTCTTCGATTCAGAGGGACATGTAACCGGCATTGAGGGTTTTTTCAGGGATATTACGTTCAACAAAAATGCTGAAAGGGCAATCCATGAAAGTGAAGAACGGTACCGGAACGTGGTGGAAGACCAGACCGAATTCATCTGTCGTTTTACTCCGGATAGGACCCACATCTTTGTGAACGAGGCATACTGCCGCTATTTCGGGATGAAACAGGAGGAGATCAT
>JBAXMF010000563.1:0-1982 GCA_037134435.1 Methanomicrobiales archaeon
AGGTTCTGGCAAGTTCGAAAAATGCAACCAGACCGCCAAGTTCCTTTACCTGCGTTCCATTAACTTCGGATGATTGTGAGCAGACAGCCCGGATTTACATGGAGGTATTTCTCAGGGACGAAACGACCTCCCGCCGTCATGCGCCGGACCCGGTGCGGTTTCTCCCGTATACCCGATTTTACGTAGACTTCTGCCGGCGTAAGCAACTCAGTTTTATCGCCCGGGACCAGGAAAAAGATGAGGTTATCGGCTTTATTCTCTGTAGTGACCTGGTAACCGACTGGGATGCTGAAGGTACCCTTATGACTGCCTTCCTCTCGCACTTCCATGAAACCGTGGTTGCGATCGATGAACTCGAAAGGCGTTGCTTCGACCTCGGTACGATCCCTCCGGGAACCTTCATGCATGTCTTTCAGATCGGTGTCACACGGGAATTTCGTGGTCTTTGGGTTTCGACCACGCTCATCCGCCGTGTCCTGGCCCATGCACGGGAGCAGGGTTTTCATCAGGTCATTGCTGACTGTACCTCGCAGAAATCATGCCGTTCGTTTGAACGGTGTGGGTTTTATGAGGTTGGCAGGACTGACTACGACACGATCAGCATCAACGGGACCCGGTTTTTTACCGGGTTGGAAGGGGGGATCTCTCTCATGGCCAGGGACCTTTTGGTGAGCGGTGAGTCCCTACTATCACCCGAAGAGAAAGATACCTGAGATGATTGACCTCCCCTGACTCCTGGCCAGACAAATACTGTGAAAAAATAAAAACATGGACTTATGTCTCATTCCAGGCACCAGAGGCCCCGGGATTTACTTCACTCGTATCCCATCAGGCCCCATCCCGGTTAAACGATGCCGTTCAGAACACTTATTCACCCAAAGGCTCATGGTACTTCATGCGTACCTATCTTATTTTCTTCATACTGCTCTTCGTCCTGCCCTTCGCGGTCTCTGCGGCAGATACCCACGATGAAAATCTCCCCCACGTGGTCATCCTTGCAACGGGTGGAACGATCGCTGGAACTGCATCGTCACCCACCGAACTGCTGGGTTATAAAGCCGGGAATATCAGCGTCGACCAGTTGATCACCTCGGTCCCCCTGCTCTCCACCTATGCCTCCATTGATGGAGAACAGTTCTGCAATATCCCCAGTGACGAGATGACGCCCGCCATCTGGCTTAATCTCTCCCGCCGGGTGAATGAAATCCTGGCAGACCCTGGAGTAGACGGCATCGTCATCACCCATGGTACCGATACCCTTGAAGAGACCGCGTATTTTCTGAACCTGGTGGTGCGGAGCGAAAAACCGGTAGTAATGACGGGCTCAATGCGACCGGCAACCGCGATCTCCGCAGATGGTCCGCTCAACCTCGTAAATGCCGTCCGGCTGGCTGGAGACCCGGGTGCAAAAGGCCATGGTGTCCTGATCTGTCTGAATAACGAGATCAACGGGGCACGTGACTCCTCGAAGACCATGACCGAGATGGTCGAGACGTTCAGATCCCCTGATTTCGGCTTGCTCGGATATATCCAGGATGGGAAACCGGTATTTTACCGTGAGTCAACCCGGCGTCATACGTCCGCTTCTGAGTTTAACCTGGCCGGGATTACAACGCTGCCAAAGGTTGACATTGTCTATGCCTATGCCGGTATGGACCGTACCGCCATCGATGCGTTTTCTTCAAATAAAACCAGGGGTTTAGTCTTTACCTCGCTTGGAAACGGCGGGTACCCGAAAGTCGTGCAGGGGGCATTACTGGACCTTTCTGCAGGGGGAATACCGGTTGTCGTCTCATCGAGGACCGGTACGGGGATATCGGTCCCGGATGATGCACCCCTCATATCGGCAGATACGTTAAACCCACAGAAGGCGAGAATCCTCCTGATGCTCGCTCTCACGAGAACCGGGGACAATGAAACGCCAGTAACAGTCACAAGGGGAGGATGTTATGTTGTGGACGATCTGTATGATTTTGATAGTG
>JBAXMF010000564.1:0-1981 GCA_037134435.1 Methanomicrobiales archaeon
CCAATAGTCCGATTCCAACAGGTAGTATTACGGCAATCACGCTTGAAAATGAAGGTGAGAGCTATTCCGCTCATCCGGTTGTCATTATTAGTGATGTTTACGGGACCGGGTCCGGTGCTACTGCTACGATAAATGTCACAGCTGGTGCAGTTACGGATGTTACGCTTCATAATGGAGGGACCGGATATACCGCACCCCTCGTCTTCATTACTGATAATTCTGGATCAGGAGCGGTTGCGACGGCATCGATCGGAGGACCATTAGCAGGTGGGATTCGGAAATTCGTCGACACGTTGCCGGGACTGAATGTTGCGGGCGCTAACAATCTCGGAAATTATATTCCAATTGCAATTCCTGACACGACCAGCTATCCACCGGGAGGAATCGGTTACACCTCCGCACCCCAGGTCATTATCAGCGATCCAATGGGAACAGGAGCAGCTGCTATTGCAACGGTTGCAGGTGGTACTGTCACGGGTGTCACGGTTATTAACTCCGGGAGCGGTTATTCGCCCAACCCGGTCGTTTCTTTTTCGGGTGGCGGGGCAACAACAAATGCGATTGGTAAAGCGACTGTAACTGGAGGTGCAATTACTGGGATCACCCTTGTCGGATGTGACTATTATGTAATTGAACTCGGTGAATTTTACCAGAAAATGCATTCAGATCTGCCTCCTACCAAATTCCGGGGTTACCGGCAGGTGAACACGGCAGACCCGACCGTAAGCGGTTTCCATTACCTGGGACCACAGATAATTTCCCAGACGGACAAGCCGGTCCGCATCAAGTTTATCAATAATCTACCGACCGGAGCTGGAGGCAACCTCTTTATCCCCGTTGACAAGACCGTGATGGGTGCTGGGATGGGACCGCTCGGCATGTCCGCCAATCCACCTTACTACACGGAGAACCGGGCAGCCGTTCATCTCCACGGTGGAGCAACTGCCTGGATAAGTGACGGTACCCCACTGCAGTGGATAACACCCGCCGGGGAAAACACCCCGTATCCCAAGGGTGTCAGCGTGTATAACGTCCCTGATATGCCAGACCCCGGCGATGGATCCACGACTCTTTACTATACCAACCAGCAGAGCGCCCGGCTCATGTTTTACCATGACCATGCCCATGGTATCACTCGCCTTAATGTCTACGTCGGGGAGGCCGCGGGTTACCTGGTGACTGACCAGGTCGAGAAAGATTTGATTGATGGAACCGATGTGTCAGGAGTAAATCCAACTCACTCAAAAGTCCTCCCTGGTATCGGTATTCCCCTGATTGTCCAGGACAAGACCTTTGTTGATGCGACGACAATCGCTGCACAGGACCCCACGTGGAACTGGGGGACTACACCTCCGGTACCACGCACGGGCGACCTCTGGTACCCCCATGTCTACATGCCCGCGCAGAACCCCTATGACGAATCCGGGGTGAACCCGTTCGGCCGGTGGCACTACGGCCCCTGGTTCTGGCCGCCTACCCAGATAACTGACGGGCCAGTTGCAAACCCGTACTTTGACCCGGTTAACGCTCCATGGGAGCCGCCAATGATGCCGGGAACACCGTACCCTTCGATGGCAATGGAAGCGTTCATGGATACACCAATGGTTAATGGTGTGGCCTATCCTAACATGACGGTAGAACCCAAGACCTACCGGTTCCGCATTTTGAATGCCGCCGATGACCGGTTCGTCAACCTGCAGTTATACGTGGCCAACAGTTCGCTCATTACGGCAGATGGGAGGACAAATACCGAGGTCGATATGGTCCCGGCGATCGCGACAGCAGGTTACCCTGCAGGGTGGCCGACTGATGGAAGAGAAGGCGGCGTGCCGGACCCGGCCACGATGGGCCCTTCGTTCATCCAGGTCGGTACGGAAGGCGGGTTCCTGCCAGCGCCGGTCATCGTGCCAAACCAGCCGATCACGTATATCCTAGATCCGACCAGGTTCGACGTAGGGAATGGAGATCTTCACACGGTCCT
>JBAXMF010000565.1:0-1973 GCA_037134435.1 Methanomicrobiales archaeon
CGTTTTTCTCCCACATGCTGAACCGGTTCTTCATAAGGTACCGGATATGTGGGAGACCCGTGACATCGACTGCCAGCTCCCAGTCCCTGGTCCCATACTCGCAATGGATCGGGAATTCCCTGCTCTCTTCCGACCAGGCATATTCCTCGGCAAAATGCGTGTCCATTACAACAAAGGTATGGTCAAAGAGTCCATCCTGTGCGGCCTGCAGGAACGCATTCGCAGGCGGGATGATGGAGTGGGAACCCCGGATGGAAAGGCTGCCGTCCTGTTGCAGAAACCCGTTTTGCATGTCCCCGATGTCAAGGATCCTGATTGTTCTCACACGAGATCTATCTTCTGTTGTCCCGTATACTATTTACGCCTGCCAATCTGCCATCATCCGCACCGTGATTACCGGACCGGGGCAGGCTGGCGGGGGTGAGGATAGGTGCGGGGCGCGACCGGTGGGAAACCCAGCGGGGGCCGCGATAACATTCCTCCCCTGCCCAGCTCCACCGCATGTCGCGTTATCAGCTGACCGTATCACTGCCATGTTATATTGGTCACCGGAAACCTGTAATGGACAAAATGATCGTATCCTCACCTGGACCCGAAACAGGAATACTATTCTGATTTCCAAGAAGGCACAGAACAACTCAATAACCCGATTTTTAATCCCGTGAAATCCGGGAGTTTTCAGAAAACATGCAGATCTGACAGGGTAAGGGCACGTGCTGGCAAAAAGAGCGGTACGCAGATGTAGCCATTCCATGCTGCTCCATTCTTACGTGACTCAGCTGTTTATCTCTTTGAGGTGCAATAATCTATTTAAAAGGAGCAACCCTCTATGTCCAAAGTATTGGCATCACCTTCAAAATATATCCAGGGACACAAAGAGCTTTCAAGAATAAAAGACCGTATTTCCTACCTGGGCGGACCTTTTCTGTTCGTCATGGGGGGGTTTGCATATAAAAACCTGAAACCTGTCATTGAAGAGAGTTTCAAAGGTTACGGTTCAATTTTGTTTTTTGAAAAATTCTGCGGAGAATGCACAAAGAATGAAATTGACAGGATAAGGGCCATATACAGAACACACAGATGTACCGTGGTGGTGGGAATGGGTGGGGGTAAGGCTCTTGATACCGCAAAAGGTGTTGCATATTATGAATGCGCCCCGGTCGTTTCTGTTCCAACGATTGCATCAACCGACGCCCCTACGAGCGCAATCGCCGTTACCTATACTGAAGATCATGTATTCGACGGAAATATTCTCCTTCCAGGAAATCCCGAAGTTGTTCTGGTTGATACGGACGTAATCACCCGGGCACCGGTCAGATTTCTTGTTGCCGGTATGGGGGATGCTTTATCAACTTTTTTTGAAGCCAGAGCAAATGCGGCCTCATATCATGATAATTTTGCCGGCGGAAAATCGACAAATACTTCTTTGGCACTGGCAAAATTGTGTTATGAAATCCTGATCCGGGACGGCCTGAAAGCCAGGCAATCTGCAGAAAAAGGGATATGTTCCACAGAAGTGGAGAATATCATTGAAGCGAGTATTTATCTTTCCGGTGTAGGTTTTGAAAGCAATGGATTGGCCTGTGCCCATTCAATTTACAATGCTTTTACCACAATGCTCCCTTGCCACCATATGTACCACGGTGAATTAGTGGCATTCGGTACTATTGTTCAATTGGTACTGGAAAAAAGGGTTGAACCAGAAATTGCCGAGGTACTGCAGTTCTGCATCGATGTGGGATTGCCGGTTTCATTTGCTGAAATAAGTACGAGAGATCTTACCCGCGATGAGCTCATGAACGTTGCAATTGTGGCATGCAGTCCAGCGAATTTTATGACTGGTGAGCCGTTTGGAGTGACACCGGAGATGACGTTTGAGGCACTGACGACAGCAGATGCCCTGGGAAGGAAATATCGGTTAAAGGAAAGGGTATAGGTCGAAATGGTCTTCGGGATATACCGTGTGCAATAAT
>JBAXMF010000566.1:0-1973 GCA_037134435.1 Methanomicrobiales archaeon
ATATACACCCGGATTACAGGGCACTCCTTCTGAACTGGGGGTAATAACCCAACCCTTTTAGACATCATCCGCTCCTGTTCGTTTAAATCGCCCGTATCTGCCCCCGTTTACTACAGGCGTAAAATAAAGCGGAATAAAGCGGTATTAGTAAGATTCTACCTATTAATGGGCTTTAATTTTGACTTATCCTTTTCAGGACCCTGTACAGATCCCCGTTTCTACAACACCCTTTGGCTCAGAATGACGGCACCTGGATATGCCACGTAACGATAGGGTCCCCCAGGTCTTTGACATCGATGGAGAAAAGAAGGTAAGCACCTCGCGGTATAAGGAGCCCTGGTTTTTTTAACCATTAATTTATCCACGTTTTTGTACCATCCAGGCAAGTTCCCGGATTTCCTTTCTCGTTTTATTCCGTGAGATTAACCCCAGGGTTCGCATGCAGGTAGTCAAGGTCAACGATGATATCCTGGAAACGGGCAGGTTGCGGGCCTGTCAATTTCCACCGGGTATATTTTCCAGTCTGCACTTTTCTTCCTGTACGGACCTTCACGACCCATAATCATGGGGACTCTATCCCCTCAGCCTGATGTACCAAAAATTTAGATGCCGGAATGCCAGGATAATAAATCTCCGGAAGTCTCTATTGTAAAAAATTAAACAATCTCATACAACGAATAACACAAATGGCACGTGATATCGAAGTGATATCTTGTATCGCTTGTGTGAAGCCATTGGTTTCATGTGGGTTTCTTTCCATCTTTTTCGGTGAACCGCCACGCGTCCTTCGGCACCGTCATCTCAAACCGGGCTCCCTTCCCGGGTTCACCCGTCTCTTCGATCGTGATTCCGGTGATATCAAGGACTTCCCGCGAAAGCGCCAGGCCAAGCCCGGTGTTCTTCCCGAACCCGGGTTCGAAGATCTTCTCTTTTTCAGCAGCCGCTACACCCACACCATCGTCCTCGCAGACAATAACCTCGTTACCATCGCGTTCCAGGGCAGAGAACCTGATGGTCGTGATCTTTCCACCATACCGGACGGCGTTGTCCATCAGGTTGTAAAAAACCTTGACAATCAGCGGGTCGGCCGACACTTCTATTCCGGCAGAGAGATCATTCGTAACGTTAATCTTTCCAAGCGGGGCTTGCTTTGCTGCATTATTCACGAGGGTACGGCAGTCCTGCCAGGCAGGGGCGTGGACACCGATCTCCTCGTATTCCTTCGTGAACCGGATCATGGCTGAGATCCGCTCTGCAGCAGTTGAAACCTTAAGGAAATACTCGTTGTGAGTGGCATCCGGTTGTTTATTTTTCAGAATCGTGAGATAGCCCATCAGCACGGTGAGCTGGTTATTGATATCGTGGCGGGTGATGCTGGAGAGGAGGTTGAGTTTTTTACTTGCCTGTCGTAGAGCGTCCTCGGCCTGCTGGCGTTCGGTGATGTCGCGGACAGCAGCGATGATAACCTCGTGTCCCTGCAAAGACATAACATTTACCGTAATCTCTACCGGGAAGAGACTGCCATCCTTTCTCTTGTGATATCTGACCGGGATGTGACCTGCACCCGCTTTTATTGTCGCATCTAGTGCACCAGGCTCTGCCGACGCGGCCGAGACAGGCATCCCAATCACCTCGTCCTTACAATAACCATGCATTGGTGGAAAGGCATCATTGCAGTCAATAATTATCCCTGTTTCCCTGTTAACCACAACGATGCCATCTGATTCAGCGGCAAAAAGCCCCCGGTACTTCTCCTCGCTCTCACGAATGGCCTCTTCTGCCAGTTTGCGCCCGCTGATATCCCTGGAAACCCCGATAAGCACCTCGTTGCCATTCCACCACCCACGGGTAACCTTTGTCTCGACCTCGATCCGTGTACCGTCCTTTGTAAGGACGGGTACCGGACAGGAGTCAATGGTCCCGGTTATCATCCCTTGTACATTATGGAGCGCCTCGTCCCGCAGCTCAGGTAC
>JBAXMF010000567.1:0-1972 GCA_037134435.1 Methanomicrobiales archaeon
TGTAAAAGTTGTTAAGATCACGTAATTCTTTGACGCTGAATCCTAACAACTTTTGCAGCATTACCCCGGAAAAATGGCAGGCCTGGGAACGGGATGAAATATGGAACAAACAAATAATGCTGCAGGGATATTCGGGGATATACGAAAAGGAGTATGTCCGCAAGAATGGCACCGTATTCCCTGTTGAACTTCAGGCATTTGCAGTTTTTGATCCGTTGGGTAAGGTAGATTATATTTGGGGTGTGGCCCGCGACATCACCGACCGCAAGCGGACAGAGGAAGAACTGCGATTTCAAAGTGAAATCATGATTAATATCGTTGAAGCAATCTATCTTGTTAGAATGGATGACGGAATCATTGTTTATACAAATTCCATATTTGAAAGAATGTTTGGCTATGAACAAGATGAAATGCTCGGAAAACCTGTTTCAATTGTAAATGCACCTTCTGAAAAAAAGCCTGAAGAGACTGCCAAAGAGATTATGTCTGAGATAAATGATACAGGTTCATGGAAAGGAGAAGTCAACAATAGAAAGAAAGATGGTACGACTTTCTGGTGTTATGCAAACGTTTCGGTTTTCGATCATTCAAAATTCGGGAGAGTTCTTGTTGCAATCCATACCGATATCACCGACCGCAAACAAGCGGAAAAAGATATTCTTGAGCAGCGAAACTTATCACAAAAATATCTGCAAATCGCCGGTGTAATGATTGTTGCTTTGAATGTGGCGGGGGAAGTAACCCTAATTAATAGAAAAGGTCTTGATATTTTAGGATATCAAGATGAACAGGAACTTGTTGGCAAAAATTGGTTTGATGTCATTTTGCCTAAAAATGTAGTTGCTGGCGTTAAACTAGTATTCGATCAGTTAATGTCAGGCAATATCCAGCCGGTCGAATATTACGAAAACACCGTGCTCAACAGAAATGGTGAAGAGCGCATAGTTGCTTTTCATAATACTGTACTTCGGTATGAAGATGGCAAACCATCTGGAATTCTTTCTTCCGGTGAAGACATCACTGACCGCAGGAAGGCTGAAGATACTCTGAGCAAAGCCCAACAGCTCGCCCATATAGGTTCTTGGGAACTGGACCTTTCAACAAACCATCTGATCTGGTCGGATGAGATCTATCGTATCTTTGGCTTACAGCCGCAGGAATTCTGTGCCACTTACGAGGCGTTTCTCGATGCGATACACCCGGATGACCGCACCGCTGTTGATGCCGCGTATTCAAGCTCGCTGCGGGAAGGTAAAGACAACTACGAGATCGAGCACCGGGTAATCCGCAAGAACACGGGAGAGGTTCGTGATGTTCTGGAAAGATGCGAACATATGCGGGACGCATCCGGGAAGATCATCCGTTCACTGGGGATGGTGCAGGACATAACCTCCCATAAGCTGGCGGAGGAGGCTTTGCGGGAGTCAAGCAGGCGTCAAGATGAAATAATTGAGAATCTTCCGGATGCCACGTTCGTGATTGACCGTGACGGCAGGGTCATTGCCTGGAACAAAGCTATTGAACAGATGACTGGAATTCTCAAGGAGGAGATAATCGGAAAAGGTAATTATGAATATGCCATTCCATTTTATGGAGAGCGAAGGCCGATTCTTATTGACCTGGCTTTCTTGTCGGATGAAGAATTTGAGAAGAAAGAATATGATGCCGTACATAGGAACGCCGATACACTTTACGGGGAGGTTTATGTTCCGAAAACCTATGGAGGCAAAGGGGCTTATTTGTCGGCTACAGCCTCAAGATTGCGCGATGCCTCGGGAAATATCATCGGCGCCATAGAATCCATTCGCGACACTACCGAAAGTAAGCAGATGGAGGATGCGCTAAGGAAGATCGAAGTCAGTCTACGTAAGGAACAAAAATTCGGTCAGTTGCTTCTCGACACCTCTCCGGCCTATATTGTAGCGATTGGTTTTGATGGAAAAACCATCACGATGAACCAGGCACTGTTGGA
>JBAXMF010000568.1:0-1965 GCA_037134435.1 Methanomicrobiales archaeon
CAAAGCAGGTCCCGCTCGGATCGGTCATGGTGAAGAACGACCTCCCTGCCGGAGCAGAAGTATTCGCCGATCCACTGGTTGTCAAGGTCTGTTACAACCTGATGGATAACGCCGTCCGGTACGGAGGGAAGATTACAACTATCCGTTTCTCTATTGAGAAATGCGATGGATCTCATGTCCTGGTCTGCGGGGACGATGACGACGGTATCCCAACAATTGAGAAGGAGAAGGTCTTCGAGCGGGGTTTTGGTAAGAATACAGGGCTTGGTTTATCCCTGTCCCGGTAGATCCTTGACATTACCGGCATCGCGATTAAAGAGACCGGGGAGCCAGGGCAAGGGGTACGGTTTGAGATCACGGTGCCGAATGGTAAGTGGAGATGACGGTCTTGACGATCAAAAAGAACGCCGTGTGGGGCATCTACGCTGACGAAAAAAAATGGCTACCGTAGACAATGAAGTGGATGCCCAAATGCTGTTGAAAAGTATAAACGTGGTTGAAAAGTCAAGGGAGATATTGAGTGTATCATTGAACGGAATGGTGGATGCAGAACGGGTGGAAGATGTGAAGTCTCATCTTCGTGTGCGGGAGAACCCAGGTATCAGCCGCATTACCATTCGTGAAAACGACCTCTGGCCCGTTTTGCGAAACTCATAAACTGCCACCCCGGGTCCTGTAACAAACGAGGATCCCTTTTTGTTGCACACTCATGATCGGGCATATGGCCCTGGCAAGTCTTGTCACTATTCTCTTTTTTACAGTCCTTCCATTCAATGTAATAAAAAAATATCAGGTCAGCAATGTGAACTTGGTGGTATGACCGCCACCGCCGAATAATATTTCTTATCCATTGCCCACCTGACGCGACTATTATCTTTTTTTGTAGACCAAAGCAAACCAATCATACAGCCTATCATGAAAAGTAACCGTATCGGCGCTCGTTGAAACCGGGTATATTGAACCTGGGCAAAATCGTAAAAGTGGCCCTTATTTTGCAAATTTCTGGCAGGATGCCGGGCGCTCCACTGGAAATAAAGGGGTATTAATACGTTTTGAATTTGTCTTTAAGGCGAAAGGACCACTGGATCGACATCGTATCCGGAAATTGAAGCAATGAAGAGATGCTTTTCCTCCTCACAAACTGTCCTGTATAAGTAGGTCAACATAACAGGATGTTCTCCCTCCCGTTCCCGAATGGTACTATCCATGCAGGATGCCAACACTGCTCTTGTATCGGAGAAATGCGGCGTTAGCCTGAATTCGTGAAGACGACTCGTATCGAAGGATGGTCAGGGTGAGAACTTCCCCTGACTATTCACCACCAGGAATTCACAGGGTTCGATCGCTACCCTGTATGATCTATTCCACGGCTAAAATGGTAGTTTTTATGTAACCCGGGAAACGAATAAAACCCAATATAAGTCCACATCTCGCAGGAATCAGACTAAATATCCCGTAAATATCTTTATTCAGCATCAAAACTAAACGGGGTTAAATGCGAGCGATTTAAACGAACAGGAGCGGGAGATCTCGAATTGAGTGGTGTAAGTATACCTGAATAAAAGAGAGGTCCTGGAATTAAGGCTAAATTTATGGTTTTTACCCAATTTCAGGGGAAATTGTTTGGGTATGCAGCGCACCCGGCTAACCACTCATAAGGAAATACCCGTGCTGTTGTTGTCCCGGGTGACCATTTGTCCATGTTGGTAGTAAGGTTAAAAGTAACACGCAAACTCTTTTCACAACCATTAAATCTGAATCCCCCTATCATCAGGTACAAGTGCACAGGCTGGATGTACCTGGATCACGAAGATGTTGACCGTTGAAACGCGGCGTTTTAAGCTGGTGAACGTGCCGGATGGCAATGAACGCATTATCTGGTGCGCCGTTACTATTGAGACAGGATAATCAGCAGGATATCTGAATAGGGGAATATTATGCCCCAAATACCCATATCGGGATAAA
>JBAXMF010000569.1:0-1964 GCA_037134435.1 Methanomicrobiales archaeon
ACGATAGCATTTACTTTTTTGATACTCGTTTCAATAAAAAATTTTTCCGTGGCATCCAGAATCAATAATGAACCAATAGCCATCCCACGGTATTCTGGATCGACCAATATAGATATTACCGCTTCTGTAGATTCAATCTGAAACCGCGCTTGGCCGATATGTTTTGCATTTTTATCTTCCGCAATATAATAAACCATGTTTGGATCATTAAGAGCGGAAGAAAACCACTCCATATGACGTTCAAGCGAAATTGGCTTGGAATTAAATGAAACCGAACGTACTAATGGGTCATTGATCCATAACCATATTTTTTTAAAATCGGATAACTCAACGTTTCTTAATTTTATTTTATTACTGCAAATCGCATTAATAATGCGAGATGATCCTTTTCCATCAACATTTTGAGACATTCTGTTTGAAAATGTGGATCGCATTTCATAGGATTGTAGAAATTCAAAAATTAATTTAACAAGTTCTCTTTGATTTTTAAAATCTGCGACTTCAATTACTTTGGCAAAATTTTGGGATTTTAGTTCCTTTGCAATAGGATCTTGATTTTCTGCAATGGGTATCACAATTGAGGGTATTCCCATGAAAAGAAGTTCCCAACACGTGCTTCCACCTGCAGAAATCGCTGTATCCGCCCATGCCATCAACTCTGGCATATTCTCTGCATTTTTTATAAGGATACAGTTGGAGAGATCCTTCACCGTTTCGTTAATGAGATCAAAATGCGGATTCGTACCCCCAACAACAACTTTCATTTCAAGTCCAACAAGATCAACAGTTCTCATTGCCTGTATGACATTAAGGGTAACATTATCAGGATCACTTCCCCCGAGGGTTACCAGAATTTTTCGCGCAACTTCCGGAATATCGCGATGCCAACCAGACCATTTCAGGAATTCCTTTCTTATAAGTGCATATTTTGTTCCCAGGAGGTACCGGGTATATGGTTCATAATTCTTATAAAATGACATGGCAGCGTAAATGTTCTGGTTAAGGACGATATCAGCGTAATAATGATCTGCATGCCCGTAATCATCAATAAAAAGGAGAGATAATTCTGCGTCCTTGATCGTTTTTTGGTAATCCCCTCCGAAATGGTACCCATCGACAACAATCCAATTAGCTCCATGTGCATATGCTATTCGAGTGGTTTCATCTGCATCTCTAAGTGTTCCAGCCTCCTGGCTGATGTGGAGGATCTGTACTCCTTCTTTTTTCAAACGAACTTCCAGTGTCGGAGCCTCACAAGCAGAAACAAAGAATACCTCGCCACCAGTATCCTGCCATGCTTCTGCAAGAGCAAGGCACCGCATGACATGGCCGGTTCCGATTTTCGGGCTTGCGTCTGCACGGATAATAAGATTTTTTTGGATCATAAAGGGTCAATTTTTTTTATTCTGCTACGGTTAAGGAGATCAATCCGTTTTCCTCAAATTTTTTGATGTAGTTATGCACCTGACCGTGATCCAACTCATGTTTTTCAGCGACATCTAGTATCGTCATATTTTCATCAAAATACCTGATGATGCAATCCATGAGGTAATTCCATCGCCGTTGCTCTTCCGGTACAACGGTTCGGATACTGGGATCATTTGTTGAAATATATAGATCATATTTTGGATTACTCAGTGCGACAAGTCCCTTGAAGTGACGTTTCATCTGGGAATCGGTTTCGAAGATATTAGTGATACCCATAACGACATCAACAGCTTCTTTCAAACGCTCTTCAGAGATAATCAGTTCGTTATCCCGGTCAGAATGGTATTCTTTATAGGGCCACCGGGAAAGCGATATGAAGGGAATCTCATACCCGGGGGATTCCCATACTGTTTCATCGTTCCCCACAATCTGCCGGAATGGGGCCTGGAAATAATCCGGGTAATGGTGCCGGAGGAAGTTTACTGCCGCACGGTCGATCTTGCTCTTGCCGGTGAAGGACTCCTGGAGCGCGAAAC
>JBAXMF010000570.1:0-1963 GCA_037134435.1 Methanomicrobiales archaeon
GGACTTCTTCAACTGCCGGAGCCCCATCCACGTCACAGGGTGTAACGAAAAGCCAGCTCAATGATATTAAGAATGCTGCAGGGACAAACGTGGTCATCCCGATACATCGGACGAATACCCAGTTTACAATCGGTTCCACCGACGGCAGGGGTTCGATCTATGGCCTCGAACCAGATGACATCGAAAAATTCTTAACATTAAGTGTGGGTGATATTCCCCGCGGGGCGAATGATGTCGTGGTCGGGTCCAATCTTGCTACCAACTTTAACCTGGTGGTTGGTACCCGGATTAAAATCGGCCCCACCAACACGGAAAACCGGCCAACGGTCCGTGTTTCCGGTATTCTCCCTACGCGGGGGTTCGCTTCTGATGGAATAAATACGGATAATGCGATAATCGTCCCTGACACATGGTACACGAACCAGTATGGTGACAAAGACGTGTATGACCAGGTGAACGTAATAGTCAAAGATGTTGATACTATCGGTGCCGTGGAAACCGCAATCGATGAAAAAGTCAACCGGAAAACCGACGTTATCCGGATCAATGATGCCAGCGGCCGCCTGACCAGCATTACCCAGACCCTCGGAACGATAACGACGTTTATTCTCGCGATCGGGGGCATATCGCTTGTGGTCGCGGCCGTAAGCATCTTCAACGTGATGATGATGTCGGTGAATGAGCGGGTGCATGAGATTGGTATCCTTCTCTCAATCGGGACAGAAAAAGGGGAAGTGCGCAGGATGTTCCTCTACGAGGCATTTATCCTTGGTATCATTGGTGCCGTCGTCGGGGGGATCTGCAGCCTTGTTATCGGGTACTCGGTGGTGAGCGCCATGATTGGGAATACAACCTATTTCTTCATGCCGGACAGCATCCTGTATGTCCCCGAAGGGATGGTGATTGGGATCGTCGTTTGTATTGTATCAGGCCTGTACCCGGCATGGAAGGCATCAAACATGGACCCGATCGATGCATTAAGGAGCGAATAGGTGACTATTTCAGAATGTCTCCGGGGAAAACCCAAGCATCACCCATTTTCCGATGCGCCAAGGTATCAGATTATATATTGGTGAGGATAAATTTCGAATGAGTAACATTATTCAGAACCATATTGACCGATGAGGGATGATGAAACGAAATAATTTTTACCTTTGTGTCGCCGCCGTGGCTTTTATTGAGGTCGCGATATTCTGGATGTCGGTGGAGATCTCTGACCCTTTACCCTCTGTTATTGCCATTATCCTGGGAATAATCGGGATATATCTCGCCAGGATGCACATTGATGAGGTCATTGAAGATGAACGGACACAGAAAATCACCGAGATAACTGCATTGAGAACATTGCAAATCACATGGGTAGGCCTTTTTCTCTTTGCACTCTGGATCATTATTGAGGCTTTGGGTGAAGAGTTCCGCCATTTCAACCGTCAGATGGGCATATTCGGTTTCCGGCTTCTCGCTATTCTCTGTGGAATAATCGTCCTCTACGTGATACTCTCCCTTTATTATAACAAAAAATATGGGGCGTAAAACGGATGAAGAACAAGATCAAAGTGTACCGTGCGATGCATGACCTGTCCCAGGAGGCACTGGCACAGGAAGTCGGGGTAACCAGGCAGACGATCCTTGCCATTGAGCATGGGAAATATGATCCTTCGCTGATCCTCGCTGCAAGGATTGCAAAATTATTCAAAGTACGGATCGATGATGTTTTTCTCCTTGATTCAATCGATGGATAATTTTTTTTAACAGCAGTGCAATTCAATCAAATCACAAGAAATACCTGTAACCAAGAATCGTTAAAACGAATATGCAATGATTATTTACCTGATACCGGGCGCCTAGCTAATGTTACGAGAAACAATATAACGTGAATACATAAAAACATTTCTACAGTCTTGATTCCAGGAGTTTCATCAGGAAAAATCGGCATTATCTGTTTTTTATTGTACTTTTCACG
>JBAXMF010000571.1:0-1959 GCA_037134435.1 Methanomicrobiales archaeon
GTTGCCGGCATTGCTGGCGGTTCATCCCCACCAGAGTGGGGAACTCTCATATGACTACTACGACATTGCAGCCCAGGACGGTTCATCCCCACTCGCATGGGAACACCATTTTACATCTCATTGCCTGCGTTAATAATTCCGTTCATTTTCAAGTGCGGGAAATCCGCAGATAGGGGGAGCATGAAACCTTAGCAAAGTAAATCCCCACTCGCGTGGGGAACTCACCTGATTCGGAAGAACCACGGTGTATTCAATCGGTTCATCCCCACGCGAGTGGGGAACTCTCACGCTTCAGGATTACCCAGGCGTCATACTCCGGTTCATCCCCACGCGAGTGGGGAACTCACCTGGTTCGGCAGGACGATCGTGTACTCGATCGGTTCATCCCCATAAGGATGGGGAACCCGGGAAATCCCCTTATCGGATAGGACGAATCATCATCAACCCACAGCCAAATCCTTTTGCAGGACCTATTCCATGGAAGAGTGTCTTAATAAAAGTCTCCGGATCGGTTACGGTAAGTAGTCCCGTAAATTCGATTGTGCTTAGGGTAACGGTGTGTTTTCCCTTAGGCTTGATAAACCGGTGCTGATAATAACCGTCTGCCCGGACTTCTCCCTCCCGAATGGAAAAGCCATTGTTCTCTCCTTTCATCGCTAGCCAGACAAACCCCGCCTGCTGCATAATTTCTGCTTCAGGGGGAAGAGCCTCATTTCGTAAATTCAAGAGGGTTTTTGCCTCCATAACTACATCGTGACGGTGTTGTTTTCTTTTTCCATCTGGATCAGGTTTTTCGTCTCGTTTTGAACGGATTGGATTAGCCCGGAGCATGAACGATAACATTTGGTCTTTTTTTATTACCGGCGAGTAGGTTTTTGTCTCAACCTGCCACACTCCATGTCGGTCATTGGGCACCCGTTCAGATACACAATAAAATGCCGGTAAACCCCGAATTAGATCCTGCCGATAAATAAAATCACGATTCCTCCCGGGATCGTCGGCGAAAAGATCCCAGACGAGCGAATGGAGCTTATATGATCCCCCGATGTAATTCCAGAAATCCTTCCCAAACGATGCGTCATTCCGAAGTTTAATCCTGCTGATAAACATAAATCAGCCACCTGCAGGTTTTTTAATCATTGCATAATGTTCTGTGCGGCTCCCAAACTGCCAACGCCTCCTGCTCAGCGGCTCGTCCCGGCGCTGGATGGTTTGTTCGCGGGCAAATCCCGCGTCGTCATCGCCCTCCCAGAATATCCTGATATCACGGTCATACTCCAACCCGGTAAGGAACAACCCGTCATGAAATTGCACTGATGAAAAGACATTAGAAATGGTGTCGGCAAGGACAACCTGCGGTTCTAGGGGAAGAGATGGGGGACAGGATTTCCGTCCGAGGTAGAGATTGAATGTGGGTTTTTCCAGGTGTCCTTTCAGAATGGTGAGCGGATAAGGCGGAGAGGCGGTACGGCACCATAAACAGACGGAGTAGACCGCATCACATCGATAATCGCGTTCAGAGATAATTGCTTTATCAATTGGCACTGATAACTCTGCTTTTCTCGTAGGAAAAACAATTTCATTCCCATCTATTTTTTTTAAAGGAGGTACTTGAGCGGTATGAAAATCTCTCATAAGAATCCCCGTGGTTTCGATTCGGACTGCCATAAGATAACCGGCCGCCAGTTCGCTCAACCGTTCCTCCTCATCACGGCGGATCCCAATCGCTGCGGCAACCATCCCCATTATTGCAGATTTGGAGGGGTGATCAAAGGATGGACGAAAATCCCGGATGGCTATATCCCCCCAGGATGCCATCATACCGTAGATCCTGAATATGAGATATTCTTTCATGGTTTTGGACAGCATAAATCTATTATATCATTCAATGATCCAGTACCGATGTGTGCGTCCATTTCCTTTTCGTCATAGCCCATTTCACCGATTCCGTTGGCGTTA
>JBAXMF010000572.1:0-1957 GCA_037134435.1 Methanomicrobiales archaeon
TAGGTTATTCACAGGCCAAAGAGCCCTATTCGGTGTATACTTACAGGAAAAATGAGGGGCGGGTTGCCTCCTCTGAAACAATTGACCGTGATTTTCTTGTCCAGAATTTTGGAGAATTCTCAATATCAACAGAACTCAATACGGTTTTCCGTTATTTTGGGGGTTTCATATCGGGAGAGAACACGCTACTCCTGAAATGGGCTACCTTGTCAAGCAAAAAATCCAATGGCCTAATATCCGTTGCCGAAGTAATGGAAGTTCTTCAGGAAGCCCCGGAGACGGAACGGGATACCCAGGAGGCCCAGCGATTTTACAAGCACCTTTGGGATATTAAGGAAGACGTCGTCTGTGTCTGGACCGGGCACAAGATCAATTCATTGGCCGGATGCAATATCGATCATGTCCTCCCGTTCATGATTTGGAAAAATAATGAACTCTGGAACCTGATGCCCGCGTTACCTGATGTAAACGGGAAAAAGAGTGATAATATCCCTTCAGGTAAATTGCTTGAAGCGAGGAAAGAAGCCATATTACATTACTGGGACCTTATGCTTATGTGGAAAGATCAACAGAACCCATTTGAAAAAGAGATACGGATTTCATTGACCGGCAAACCATTTGATCCGGCCTTATGGAAGCAACACGCATTTGAGGCCCTGAAAACTAAGTGTAAGGACCTTATTGAGATCCGTGGATTCACCGAGTGGGACCTTTAACATAGCCATGTGAAGGATTTCCAGATATTTCATTTTGGAAAAATGATACATTGACTTTTTACTCAGTTAATCGTTCCTGGCAAAAATCAATCGTGGATTGTATCTTATTTTCCTGGTGAATTTCCGGGTTGACGAAGATATCATGCGGAATATTCCGTGCTTTTTTAAATGCCATCTCCCAGGGGACATCGTCCTCCATGGAGGGGGAGTGGTGCAACTTGTGGACATGGATCCCCTTTATCCCCTCAACTGGAACTGCATTTAGATATTCTTCATAAGATTCCTTCTTCCTCCGTGCGACATTGAACATCACCGAAAAATCCAGCACAATCCCACAGGTGTCACAAATTTCCGGCACAGTCTCTTTCATAGCGGTCCAGAGTGCCTGGAGCTGCTGACCAGTCTCTACGGTGACACAATTCGCTATCGTAGCACAATTCCGATTCTCAAGGACAATCCGGGGATATTTCTTATTGAAATGGTCTCCATACATCTCCCTCAACGACTTCATTGAAACGGCAATATCTTTCATAGTGACTGATTTGTTCGAGCCTGGATGGATCTCGATAATACTTGCCGGTTTGCCGAGACGTTCTGAGATGCCGATGATCATTGTACCGAATTTTTTAACCCATTCTGGGTTATGCCACTGCAGATCAGCAGCAGGGACCTGCTCACCTTTGGCGTCTGTTATGGAAAATGAAGGCTCTGTATGCAGGATATATTCAAGGGACTCGGGAAGATTATTCCCAGAAGTATACAACGATTTAATTGCATCAGGAGTGAGCATCTGGCACGGACTTATCCCCGTCGCAATCTCTTCCTTGGCATTTTTTATACAATTACAGGGGACCTCTATATATTGGCAGCCGACCTTGGATGCTTCTTCCCAGCGGGAAAGAAGGCCCCCGCGGAACCCATCGGGCTGCATCATCGATGGATATACATATGATATTTTCTTCATCTGATACGTTTGGTGGGGGTTCACTTTATGGTATCTCTATATTGGGAAATTTTATAGGTAATTCACTTTTTCCGGAGAAGAGGGAGTATTGAGGGATGCTTATTGCTGACCATTCATCCCCTAATCGCCTTATTCGCTTGTTTCATCAAGCCGGGGGGAATGGGATGATCTAATTTCCAGATAATACTCATCGGCTTACTTCCGGAATGTTCAACATATTTTGCTGTTCCGAGACAGGTGAACGGCTGGGAAATGTTATTGATTTTATTAAATTCCC
>JBAXMF010000573.1:0-1955 GCA_037134435.1 Methanomicrobiales archaeon
GTACTGAGTTGACGGTACTCTCTGTGCCATCACCCCAGTTAATGGTCAACCCGGTAATCCGTCTCGGATTCTTCTCATCAGGTCTCTTGGCAAATCCGTCATATGAAAAACTTAGTCTCCCCCCAAAGCAGGGGGCCTTGTCCAGGCACCGAAAGCCCGTGTACGGATAAATATGAGGAGGAGCAACGGCAGCTTTGATATTTTCAGAAACCTGTTCTGCAGCGACGACCGACACCAGGCAACAAATGAGCAGCAAGGCAACAACAAGATAACCTGTACAATGCAGGTCTGAGTTATGCAGTTGTGAATACCACGGATCACCATTCATGATGCATTTCCCTACTCTTTGAATGCATATAAACTGATGTTCTGATCAATGGATAGGCGGAAAACTCTCATAGGTACGTTGAATAAGTGAATCAGGAAATACTCGTGTATTTCTGATTTAACTAATGCCGGGGGGCGCGAACGGTATTAAATGGAAAATTTTCATCATGGCCCGGTTAATTTTCGGAGAGACTAGACGTTTGCCTGATATGACGTGGGTTGTATCAAACGGCGACCTTGCAAAGGTCCCACAGCTCAATATCGGGCAGGAAGTACTGAGTTGCGTTTACCAGGACGGGTACATTCTCACCGGTCCTTCGCAGTACGAGACCTCGCAGGTGCTGAACAATTCAGATATCGTGCATTTCGGCACGGTTATCCAAGTGCAGACGTCCGGGCCCGGCATCTACGAAGAGAGCATGATGCTGAAATCAGCCGGGGCAGCGGTTGCTGGTGTGACATGTGGGGTTGACTGGCTTGATACAGAGGGGGCGAACTTTGCGGCGACGCCGTACGGTGAGACGGTGATTACGAGATCGCGGTTTATGGCTGATGACCTGGCGTATCGCACGGTTGGGTCTGTCGATCAGGCGGATTTAGAGATGCAGGATTCGTTTGGATTGGTAATTATTAGGCCCGGTCCTGGTTTTGGATAACGGTAGCCATACCTGAAACAAGTGACGGTGATGCGGCGTACCTTGACAACCCGCAAGGGAATCTCGTATCGCCTCTAGACCGTTCACATTCGGAAAATTACAGAGCGGAGGACCGGCAACTCTTAAGAAAAAAAAAATTATGGTTTGTTGCAAGAACCCTATTATATGTTATAAAATGGAATAGTTGGCTATGACCACCACCCCAGGATATCCTCCCGTAAACAAGGGACTACGTAGATCGGTGATACCAGTTATTATTTTATTTCTCCTTTTTTTGTGCATAATACCGGCTGCCGGAGCAGGTTCCACGGTAACAGATGGGAATTCTGTTTCAGGACTAACTGCCAGCAGCGAGGGGATACAGTTTCAAAGGGCCCAGGATGCGGCCACTGTCCTGAACGACCGGTGGGGAGAAAATTGGGGGGACAAGAATGTTTACATGTGGGTCCGGGCGAACATGATCGAATCCCTCCTCAACTACCAGTATGTTGAAAATTCGGGTTCATACGGGTCGAATGTCCCCCGCATAACAAAAACAGTGAACGCCCAGAAAGACTACTGGCGATTGGTACGTGTCCAGATTGACACTGCATCCAGTGACTATGATGACCGGTTATGGTGGGCAGTGCTCTGGATCCGGTACTACGAGGTGACAGGGGACAGGGAATATCTCTCCATGGCCGATGATATTTTCCGGAATCTCGTGATGAATGCCCCAGAGCGATGTAGCATTAAATGGGATGGGCGTTGTGATGGATACTGTTGTAGTCTGAATCCCCCATGGGATGGTACCTGTGGAGGCGGGGTATGGTACGAATTTCTTATCAGGAATTACAAAAGTGCCATTACAAATGACCTGTTCCTCGAAACTGCCACGAAAATGTCGAAGTATTCTACAAGTGAAATGGATAAAGGATATTACCGCGCATGGGCAGACAAGGAAGCAAACTGGATACGGCAGTACAAACCGTT
>JBAXMF010000574.1:0-1954 GCA_037134435.1 Methanomicrobiales archaeon
GCCGGGGTGGCGGATGATCCGAGTCAGGAGGTGTTAAGGAGCATGAATTACAGGACAGCTGGGTGAGGGCGCCATAATGTGAGCCATGGGACTCTCATGAAATCAGCATCATTCGATGCGATGTGCGATAGATTATAGGTATAAGCAAATGCAGCGATATACGCATCTTTCGCAAGTAAATTGTATTCCTTTCCAATGCTTAAAGATCTCGTAAAGGTCTGCTCTTTTTCGCTGACTATTGAACAATTTATCTGGTATAGATATGCAATATCAGTCCATGTCTTCGATAGGGTATGTAAAATGCCTGGTTCAACTTTGACCTTATTGATGACGTCCCTTGGATTTTTTCCACTACCATTTTCGATCAGTTCCGCAATCATAAATCGATGGAGAACTTCATTCACTACAATAGTTGGAATAAATCCGTATATTTCTCCCATTTCAATTCTCTTCAGTAATCTCCTGGAAGGATCACCGAAAACATCATGGGCAAGTGCAGCATAGATAATGATATTGGTATCAATCAAAATCTGTGCTTCTTTTGGAACATTGTTGATATCATTCAAGGTCATGCGATTCTGCTAATTCCTCAATCAACTTGGTATCTTTGATAGAAAAAGATCCATAAAGTTTGTCCACAACTGAACCACGATGTATTTCAATGTCAACCATCTCTCCTTCCTGAAGATCAATTGATCCGAGAGGGATGAATGAATTCTCTTTATAGACCGCTTTTACCATATCTTCCGATTCCCCTTTATCTGGTATGCGTATCCTTCGTGCACATCAGATATAATCATGTTCGTTCGATTTCTCCATTGGGATTTCAATAGTCCCTATCATATAATGGATCAAAAGTGGCCACCACTTCTGGGAATCCAGATCATAAGAGTCTGGGATCTAAGAACACACATCCAATAGGGACCAATATACCATGGATTCAGGCGGGGTATCTGGAATGGAATTTTGCGCAACGTCAACCACTCAATGCCATTCTGCCCGATAATTCTGACAACCCCGCCCAGCTCCACACCATTCCCAAAAATGCATTACGCTCCCGAGGCTCTGCACCGCGACTGGAGCGACACCGGGTGGGATAGGGGCTGGATATCAGATCAATGACTGAAATTAAAAAGTAGTATCACCCCACACTGGAAAATTTATGTAGGTACCAACCACACAAAAAGTAATCATGACACCAATACTCATTGAGAATATAGATGATATCCTGATATCTACCGGTACGTACCCGGATAAAAAAACTCTTCTTGCGGATAGCCTCCGTGCACTTCTTCGGGCAAAGCCGGAATTACTCCGGACTATCTCCATTGAACTTTATCGCAAACATGAGGTATCACGAACCCGTGCAGCAGAGATTTGCGGCCTTAATGGTGAAGAATTTAAGGAATTGTTACGGGAGAGGGGTATTTTCTTAGAAATAACCCCGGGCACGGTCCATGAGATGAATGCAGATGTAGAGGCCCTTTTAGGGGCACTCTGATGATCATCCTTGATACAGATATTCTTAGTATCTTTGCAAAGTCAGGAGAGATGCCGATTTATTGGAACTATTCGGGAATGATATGGGAATGACCCCAGCTATAATGCAGGAGATTGCAGCCCCAATCGATTATGGGTACGAATTTCCTCTTTCTGTAATCAATACCATAAAATCAGTCCAGATGAACAATTGAGGCAATAACAAACTATTCATATCATCACCCAAAACAAAAAACTGGGTAAGGGGGAATGTGAAGCAATTGCCTACTGCAAATCAACATCTTCACTCTTCATCATCAATGACAGAAAAGCCCGGGAAACAGCAATAAAATTCCAGGTAACGGCTATTTCTCTACCCGCATTACTTCGCGTTCTGTTCCTGGTCAATGCCCTGAAGCTTGAATTATTTCAAGACCCTTACCTACAAAATTCAAGCCATTCATTTTGAGCGTTT
>JBAXMF010000575.1:0-1954 GCA_037134435.1 Methanomicrobiales archaeon
CTGAAATGATCGAAGAATTCGGACCCAATGCACGAGTAATTGAATACCAAAAGGATCTTGTACAAATTTGTTATCAATTTATAATTGATGGAGACATTGATATTGGCTCCTTAAAATCCATCCTGTCTGTGGAAGATAATGATTATGAGGGCAATAGTCCTTAAGATAAGGGCAATGCAATCCTATTTTAAGTAAAAAGCTTCATTTAAAAGTATGTTGAGCCTTTTTTCCTCTGCAACTGATTCCTTTATTGATGCGAAAACCCCTAACTGATATAACATTTTATCCGATATTTTTCTATTAGACTGAGTGAATCTCCTTTTTTCAAGACATGCAGGAACGCATTTCAAAAAATCTAAATATCCTTTAAACTGTGATATGATGCTTTGAATGTTGTGATCCTTTAAGTAGATCAGCGACCTGCGGAGGTCAAAACAAAGACTGATAATTAATCCCTTTATTAATGTCTGCCTTTCAAAGTTTTTCACCATATTCATCAACCGGTTTCGTGTAAGCAAATAAACTTTTTTAGATGAATAACTCCCTTTAGTGCCAAATGTTCCACTTTCTTTGTGGTACATAATTGCTGTCGGAACATAGAGAACTTTATAGCCAAATATCCAGGCTTTCAGACCCAATTCAATTTCTTCAATAGATGCGAAATAACTTTCATCGAAACCACCTATTTGTTCAAAAAAATCTTTTCGAGTCAATACGCCCGCACCGCAACCAAATCCGGTATAATATTTTTTATTATACTTCATTAAATCTGATTCACCATAACCACAGTAAAATCCTCCACCAATTGCTGTAAATTTTCCACCAGCTGCCTGAATTATAGATTTATTATCATAATATAGGATCTTACTTGCACAGCACATTATGTCATAGTCTGATAATACCCCTTTAACCAATTCAATAAGCCAATCTTGTGTAACAACTGTATCGTTGTTGAGAAATACAATATACTCGCCTTTCGAAATAGTTACTCCATCATTATTTGGTTTACAAAAGCCCTCATTTTCTTTGTTTACCTGGATTTTCACCGAGGGAAAATATGTTTTAATAAACTGCACGGAGTTATCGGTTGATGCATTATCTACAATTATTACTTCATATTTCTCTTTGGGATAATTGAGTTCATTCAAGGAGGATAAACACTCATCGAGGAAATGTTTTCCATTCCAATTTACAATTATAATACTAACCAAAGGCAAATTATCAATTACCGCCTGAATCGATTTTTGTGTGTACATATTAGTTCCCTGATTGCGTGTGGCCAGGACAAATGCAGGCATCAAAGATGCCTCAACCAGAATTAGTTTAACTCCTGATCCGAATATTAGGTTACCCGGCCTCCTTCTGCGGTAGGACCATATAAACTTCCTAATTTATCATTTAGAATTTCTGGCATAAATAACCCATAATTCATGGTAAGTAAAAAATTTTCCTATAAACTCTAAGTCTATTGGAAAGTATTTTTCAGTTGTAATTTTATAATTGCCAATCTCGCAAAGATCATTGACAATAAAAAACGTTTTGTCAATAAAAATTTTATGAGTTTTATATTCGTTCCTCAAAATATTCATCCATTTCAGTTCCACTATCTTCCCAAGGTGTATGATTTCCTACAAATTCATCATCAAATCCCCAGTCATTAAATCCATCAAACCTTTCTTCCAATATTGGTTCGTTCATCTTTTTGAGCAGGAAATCAATAAAATTTATTGATAACAGGGAGAAATGAAGAGACTTTTTGTTTAATTTTTTATTGTTTTTTTAAATTATCTAATTTTGTCCGAATCTTAATTTGTATTAATCTTAAAACTTAAAATTTATGAACTTAGATTTAAACGAAATCGAAAAAGTAACAGTAGTTTTTGATAAAACTGCTAGTCATAATGTTGATCCTCAGAATGGTTTTACACCATTATGTCCAGATGAACTTCCTGTA
>JBAXMF010000576.1:0-1946 GCA_037134435.1 Methanomicrobiales archaeon
ATATTCCTTACCCAATTTAATGAGTTTTCGCGCATTTAAAATTGTCTTCTGCTACTTACCCATAACCACTATAAAAAAATCTCCTTCTGCGAAATTGTAAATGAATTTATCTGGGTAACTATTTTGATTGGAGGTTCGTATCCTTAACCCCATTTATGATGGTTGCACCACCCCGAAGGACGTCCCGGCGGCGGTTCAGTGCATGTTAATTAGAGGTATACAGTAGTTCCAAGATCCAGAGATATTTTCCTAATCCCGTGTGTTTGTTTATCTTTACGTTCCAACCAAGGCTATAGAAAAAACAAATGCTAAAACCCCTCACTTCTCTTTCCTCTTCAATTTCTCAATAAGGCTCTAAACATGTTCCTTTGCTTCATCAATTTCTATTGTATCCTTTTTTAGAGGTAGTTAGTCACCCAATATTTTATTTTTTCACAAGTAAGACGGAATCTCCAACGGACCCATCACACCTTTTAATAAGATTTATATTGTGTTAACAATCTTGTCTATTCATGGCAACAAATTTTTGTCCTACTTGTGGTACTGAACAAAAATATCCAGATGCTGAAATTTGCCCCAATTGTGGGGTTAGGATAAAGGAACAACCCTTACAGGGACTAAATGAAATACGTAATCCATGGCTTGCAGTAATTTTTAGTTTCTTCTGTCCTGGTTGGGGACAATGGTATAACGGCAGGACCTATGAGGGGTTGAAATTTTTTGGTACTGTTGTTGCAATATATATTTTGATAGCAATATTTGCGATCACTCTTACGTCTTCGATTATTAGTGCACCGTTAATAATTGTCTTGAGTCTTGCATATATCGTGATATGGGTTTATGGAATGTATGATGCATATAAAATGGCGAATAGAGTTAATAACAAGGAATTGGAATATGAGGGTAAAAGTAAATTATTTTGGTTGCCAATAGCCCTGATTATTCTTTGGGTTATAGTGATAGTGGCGGCTGTATTCGCTGCATTTGTTTTTGGTATGGCAGGGAACGTAAGTGCAACTAAGTCCGTTGCGCTAACTGCACAAAAAAATAGCAATGGCCTCATTACCATCACGAATCAAGGCGGACGAGATATGGGATCTGTAACCACTTTTGTGATAACTGCTGATGGTGTAGCACCTACAAAACCCCTAGGAATACTGGTTGGTTCAACGACTACGATTCAAGGCAAATCTGGGACGAAAAACCATGTAATTGCCACAGCCACATTCAAAGATGGATCCAAACAAGTAATTCTTGATACCTCAGTTTGAGTTGAATAGGGCCATATCTCATTTTATCAAATAAGTGCCCTAACGTCGATCTAATGGCGCAATATTGGGTTTCGTTTCATTGAGATACCATGAGCACCATTACCGTCCCTTCCTGACCGTTCTTCTTTTCATAAAAACCCGGAATCTGCCATTCCCGTGCAATTAATGTGACCTTATAGGGGAATAGAGGAAACGGAAAAGGGAAATTTAAGGCTAATTCCTAGCTGAATCATACTAAAATCCCCGTAAGTAGCCTTATCCGACATTAAACCCAATCGGAGGCAAATGCGGGCGATTTAAACGATCGAGAATGGATTTTATTGGTTGAGGTGGGGTGTGGATACCCTCCTGTTGGTATCGTTTCGTTAATTCGGGCGTAAAATAAAGATATTTACTCTTCCGGGGGCTCTGCGAGGATGACAATCGTTTTTTCCCGGTCGGTGATTATTATCGCAGGGTTTTATTTCCCTGTTTGGCTACCCGGATAACCACGGCACCGTTTTCAATACCCCAGGTTAATTTGTCTCCCTTCTTGAGATCAAACCGGTTCACGAGATATGCTGGGACGGTTGTCCGTAATGAATTACTCTTCGAGGTGGCTGGTTGAAGGACGGATTCGTCGTGCCGTGAAGATTTAGCCATTGGTATAGGCTATTTAGGAAAGACGAGGATTTA
>JBAXMF010000577.1:0-1944 GCA_037134435.1 Methanomicrobiales archaeon
GGTTTTGCCCGTTGATGCAAATGCGCTTTTATTTACCCGATTCTAAAACAACGGCCATAAGCCCTTGGTTCTCCCGGGTACAGTTATGTATCGATCCTAACGGAACAACTCTGGAGTTTAAACTTAATTCTACCATAGCATTATTAATTACTGAACTTAACGCTACTATATTGTGGATAAAGATTATCTAATTCGGCTCATCTTCGAATACAACCCCCAACTAGCAGGGAAACCCACGGTAGTCCTTCCATTCAGACGCAGTCTCTACCGGGAGATTAAACCCTGGCTTACAAAAAAACAGGCAATCGCAATTACCGGGTTGAGAAGGACAGGTAAAACTACGCTTCTTAGGCAACTGATGAATGAGGCTCCAGAAAAAGCGGTATTTTTCTCCTTCGATGAGGAAGAGGTCCAGAAAAAGGAAGTCCTCGTCTTTGTTCTTGACTATGCACTTAATGCCCTTGAAGCCACATGGATTTTCCTCGATGAGATCCAGTATGTGCAGGACTGGGAAGGCACAATAAAGAGATATTACGATCAAAAAGGTTGCAAATTTGTTGTTTCCGGGTCTGAATCCATGGAAATTGATAAAGGTAATGCAGGTCTCGCCGGGCGCCTGATTACATTCAGACTCAATCCACTTAATTTTAGAGAATATCTCGGACTGAAAGGACGCGACATTGAACCAAAAACAATAGACATTGATGATTTTTCAGCATTCCAGGAGGTCTATCTCAAATATATCACACAAAAAGAATATTTCGAGAAGGAATTCATCGATTATCTATGGAAAGGTGCATTCCCCGAATTGGTTCAGGAGGATGACAGTGGGATAGTCCGTAAATATATTTACGACCTTGTTGTCCGGAAAATTCTATATCGAGATATCCCGGCAATATTTGAAATACGACGTAAAGACCTGCTCTACGATCTGTTCAGGTATTCCTGCAGTACCTCATCAGGCTTGTTTGATATCAGTAACCTGGCAAAAATGTTCAAGGCAAACTCTGAAACGGTAACGAATTATCTGTTTTACCTAAGATCTGCGTTCCTGGTACATGTTGCTGAGTCTTATTCGGGAAGTTCTGCAACAAGAATGCGACGAAATAAAAAATTGTACGTAATACACCCGGCGATTGCCTGTGCCGTTCTCGGGTTGGACCGTACTCACTTGCTCCCGCAGGTAATTGGACCCTATGTGGAAACCCTGTTTTTCGGGGATTATTTTTGGAGAGATAAAGAGAAGCATGAGGTGGATGTGGTGATTACAAAACCCAGACTCATCCCTGTGGAAATAAAATATCAGAACCAGATTACCGATACAGATACGAAAAATATCCGGATATTCATGGACCAGTTCAAGCTCAGCAAAGGAATCATTGTGACAAAAAATATGTTTGATCTAATAATCTATGAAGAGAAAGAGTTGCTCTTCATCCCTGCCTGGGCGTACCTGCTCGTGAAATCCTAATCTCAAGAATCGATCGGTAATCCACAACAGATTGACAAGTACCACCTATTTTCCCAAAAATCCCGCAATTTTCCCACCCCCTACCATCCGCCAACCCCCCTTGTATATGGGCCTTGGTTTTTTATCCGTAACTTCTATATTTTAGCCCGTTGATGCAAAGGCCCCAGTGTTTACCTTATTCTAAAACATTGGTCGCATCCAAACATAGACTATGATCATTCTAACCCAGCCCCGTCATCGCAAACGTCAGCCGGTATCCCCGTGTCAGACCACGCTTTGCCGACCCCCTTTTCCAGCGCCCTAGGGTTTTGGCTGATAATGGGCAGCAGTTTTGCCCCCGCCTGATCCCCACAGTCCGGCACCCACGGGTACCAAACGTTGCGGCACTGGGGAGTTGATGGGGAAATAGCGAGGGACGACACCTGGCCAACGGTTGTGCAAGTTCGGGTCAGGCCAACTGCGGGCGGTTGTGC
>JBAXMF010000578.1:0-1944 GCA_037134435.1 Methanomicrobiales archaeon
TCCCAGAGTGTTATCATATTCGTTTGCCCATTCCTGAAACCATTCACGATTATCCCTGGTGATTTGTTTCATCCCCTTTCACTTCATAGTACTGGATCGTTATGCGTTAGAGTTGTTTTTAATTGGAAACTGTCACGACGTCACTTTAAACAACAGGCAGGGTGAGGGAACCTCATTTCCATTTGAAGCTGGCCCTGAATTTTTGATACACGCTGTTTTCTGGAGTGCCCCGGTTCCGGCAATTGAAGACGGGTCTGGTACTAGACCGGCACCGGGTCCGCTCATTCAGTACCAGCCCGGCCCCGCCCCGCCCACGCGGCCATAATGGAAGAGGGTGCCGGGAAAATTCACCTGCCGATAACCTTTTCACTCACAACCCGGCGCTTTGCATCCAGGGCCAGAAGGACTTCATCCATCACGTCCGGGAGCCGGGCCTGAAGTACTTTTACACCCTCCTCCGTGCTGCCGCCTTTTGTTGCCACTCTCCCGATAACAGCGTCAAACTTCATCGGTTCTCCGGCAAGGATTCGGGCTGTTCCGATCATCGTCTCCTTTACAAGGTACTCAGCGAGTTCAGGCCGGATGGTTCCGGTCCGGACAGCGGACCCGGCAAACTCCCGCATCATTGAAACGATGAGGGCCGGGCCGCAGCTGGTGAGATCCGTATAGGGATCAAAATTCTGCTCATCTATCACCACTGCGGTACTTATGGCATTCAAAAGACCGAGCACGAGTTTTTTATCCCCCGGTGTTACGCCATGTCCCCATGCCACAAGCGAAATACCAGCATTCTCTTCAGCCGTCACGCTCGGGATGATCCGGACCCAATGAACGTTATCCCCGGTCCAGTCCCTGAGGGTATCAAGGCTCACGCACCCTGCAATGGAGACAAGGAGGGCACCGTGTTTCTGTACATCCCTTATCTCATCGAGAACGCCCCTGACCTGAAGAGGTTTTACACAGATGAAAAGAACATCGGCAGTTTCTGCAACGGTTCGGTTGGATACTCCCCAGGTGATGCCGGTCTTTTCGGCAAGTGCCCGTGCCGATATCCCGCTCTTTGAGCTGGCGGAAATATCTGAGGGTGCAACAAAACCGGTCCCGATAAATTTCCGGATCAACATGCTCCCCATCGAACCGGTGCCAATGAAACCGTAACGAGTCATATTATCTCAATAATATTTTAGCAGGATCGTAAAAAAAAGGAGTTATTATGTATTTGTGTTCCAGTGTTCATCATTGCCCTTCTGTTCCGGTAATTGACGACGGCCCCACAATATCCGGTCCCGGGTCCGTCAATCAAACGAGAGGACGGGTCCGCACCACATACCTGCGTGCAGTAGACATTGGATTATGGAAACCTTGCGCCAACCCGGAATACTTCATTTCGTCTCAGTTCGTCCTATGCTCAGTCTTCTGCTCAAGAATGGTCATCCGTGGATAAAACCCGAATTTTTCATAAAATTTCCAGGCCTCTTCATTCCCATCCCCTACTGAAACTCGTTTTCGTGTGGCTCCACACTCATCCATCCATACCAGTGCCTGCAGCATTAGGCACTACCGATACCCTGACTCCGATACCCATTCTCCAGAAAAATTGACTCAATCTCCCCGGTTTTGTCTTCGGACAGAGAGCTTACACAATATCCCACGAACCGGCCAGCTTCCGGATCCCACGCGAGATCCAGTCGCAGGGATCCTGTTCTGGCAACACGCTCAAAGTATTTTTTCCGGTCATCAAATGTCATCTGTTCGTAATGGCTGCGGAACATACTTGCCCTCGCATGATGATGCTCGTTGAGCAAAAGCCAGAGTGGCTGGATCAGTTCGAGACCCCGGATGTCTGTTGTGCGATATTCTATCTGGGTCATTGGTATAATCGTTCGAGCACAGATCCCAAAATGGATTGGTTATTATGGTTGAACCTTTCGTGTTGCTCCATAG
>JBAXMF010000579.1:0-1927 GCA_037134435.1 Methanomicrobiales archaeon
ATCAATATCGTCGCCACCCAGCCGGTGCTCACCGGTGCTTGCGTCCACGTCAAAAAAACCAGATGATACCGAGAGGATGGATACATCAAAAGTCCCGCCCCCAAAGTCATAGACCAGCACTTTTCTGTCCCGGTCTTCCCGTATTCCATACGCGAGTGCAGCAGCAGTTGGTTCATTTATCAGCCTGAGGACATTGACGCCTGCAATCTCTGCAGCATCCCGGATGGACTGCCGCTGGCTGTCAGTATAGTTCGCCGGGACCGATACAACCGCATCAATAAACCTTTTCCCCAGGCGGAATTCCGCATCGTCGATCAGTTTTTTAAAAATTAATGCGCCGATATATTCGGGGGGAAATTTATGCCGTCCGACTTTCTTTTTGTAGTCCGTCCCCATTTCACGCTTGATTGAACTGACTACCCTGTCGGGGTATACGACGAGGTTACGTTTAGCGGGTTCCCCGACAGTAAAAGTATCTTCACTTTTGAAATGGACGATTGAGGGAGTAATCGTCTGTCCTTCGCGGTTCTCGATGATCTTCGGATCATCCAGCAGCATGTACGCCATCTTCGAGTTTGTCGTCCCGAAGTCAATACCCAGTATGTCCCGGTCCATGATGTAACCCAACGTATAATCTGTAGATATTATTTTCTAACTTCGTTCATAGGTATCTTCCTCTCCGTTGTTTTTTTCGTCCTGAGCCGGGTCGCTCCCACAGGATTTATTACCTTCGGGTTCTGTCAGGGGTATGCTATTTTCAGGATCGATAGGTTTCGGTTCAGTTTTAATGGTCATCTCTTCCTGGTAAGGGATAATCCCGATAATTTCCTGATTTTTTGCAACCGGTTGCAGAATAAATTCATTTTCATCATCCATCTCCTCTTCGAGTAGCTCGGTCGTTTCCTCCCGGCCCCGTTCACGGTCACCGGGCCCCTGTTTTCCTGCGGCTGACGGATAAATGAATTCCCTGACCGTGTCCAGCTCACCCGTGAGTCGTCCGATCATTTCTCCCAAAATCCGTATGCGCTCATCGGTTTCCTGTTTTTCTGCAGATGATCGATAAATGAATTCCTTTACCTCGTCCATTTCGTCCGCGAGTCGTCCAGTCGTTTCTCCCAAAACCTGTATGCACTCATCGGTTTCCTGTTTTTCTGCAGCTGACAGAGAAATGAATTCTTTTAAACTCTCTATCTCCTGGTGAAGTCTCCCAGACTCTTCACTACGGGTGTGTTCAAGTCCGGCAATCTGCTGGTCAATCTGGGCTAACCTGCACGTTCCAGGAAACATCCAGCTGGTGAAATGTTCCCACACCCTTGTTTTTCCAGCTTTGGTCCTTTCCTGGGGACGTTTTGAAATGATCACCTCTGCGGGCCTGATAAGAGTATTTTCGCGGAGGTACCCTTTTCTTATCACGCGGAAAACGGTGTTCTCAGGATAGCGGCTGCCATACTCGAGGCCGACAGCCATATGCAGGGTATCATCAAACTTGTCTCCCGGTGCCGGGTCAACCGGAATAAGACCTGATATCGAAAGCAGGTGATTGTACATCGCATCAATATTTTTCTGGAAATTTTCGTTCGTATTTCTGACAATATCACAGGAATTATTGTTGACTGAAACAGACATCCGGGACAATGAATCTGCAAAGACCAGCATTTTTTTGGCATGGTCGGATTGTAGTTCCTTTTTTTTGAGGTCTTCATTTCTCTGGCTGTTCTCAATATAGTCCTTGAATTCTTTCTTCAATTTATTGTATTGTGATTCAGACTGATCTACTTTTTTCCGTAGCGCGGTGATATTGTCATCGTCCATTGCAATACAATTGTGAGAACAGAAATTGGATATACCTTTTTATTTTTGACAGCAGAACAACGACGTAACCTGGGAGGGACGAGTATCACCCGCCATGACCAACACCAGGGACCCC
>JBAXMF010000580.1:0-1920 GCA_037134435.1 Methanomicrobiales archaeon
ATGAAATACGACAGCGACAAAATCACAAAAATCCGTGAAAAAATCGAGGTTGTCTTTGGCAGGGCAAGTACGTGGGACGACGTAGCGATTTCAAAAAGATGGAATATCACCGGTGACGGCGATTTGATAATGATTATTCGATAATTTTCTACAAACCCGGTTGAAAAATTGGTCAGGTTTGGTATCGCAATATACAAGTCTGCACGCAGTGAGTAGTGTCCGAATTTTCAAGAGGTCTCATACCGCTAAATGGCACTTCTTTTCATTTGTCGCACACATTCACCCATCATGCAGGAGATCTGCCAACAGAACCCCATTGGCGGGGTCTGGGGTCAATGCTTTACGGGGGCATCTATAAGGGATTGCTCATTTCTTCGCCTTTTCTTACCATCACTGATGTTCTGGCGGTGTTGTTTTGATAGCTGTTTCCCTTTCTTTGCCTCGCTCATTTTTCTGATAGTCTCTTCAGCTGGGTGTTTCCCAAACAATGGATGTTTCTCACCTTTTTTCGATTCACTCATTCTTAGCCGGGTTTCATCTGATGGGGGTGCACGCAGTTTCCTCGCCACACTCATTTTACGGCGAGTCTCTACTGATGGGCTTTTTCCGAACATCGGGTTATTTTTACCTTTTATTGCGTCACTTATTTTTCTGCGAGTTTCCTGTGATACGGTTTTTCCTTTCTGTGCCTCGCCTATTTTTCTTTTTCGAATTTCTTCTGCCTCAGGGGTTTGGGCCTTCATCTTTTGGTATATTTTGTTTGGAGGATGTTATTCCCTTCTGTATCTGCCAACAGAACCGCAATGGCGTGGTCTGCCGTCAATGCTGGATAGGTGATCGCCGTGCACGAGATGCCCCCAAATATATCATCATTAAAATGAAACGAGGAATTATGAAATATCTTCTTTTTGTCATTTTGTTGGTGGCAGTAATAATTACCGCTGGATGTATGAGTCAACCCCGATCCCCTACAATGACAATAAGTTACAATGTTGTTGTGCCAACTGACACAAAACGGACATAAATTGTGGCACTCTACTTTTAATCTTGAATAACTAAACTTTTTGCGAACGTGTTAATCGAGCACCTCATATACTCGGCAGCCCTTGCAGTTATTGTCGGAATGATCTTCTCACGGTTTACGGCAAGAGACCCGTCATGGATCATCCTAGTGGTGGCATTTGTTCCGGATATCGATTTTGGTTTGGGGGAGTTACAGAAAATTCCCGGCATTACGTTGTCATTCACGGTCCGGCACGGTGACTTCCACAATATCATGGCTCTGGTTTTCTTCTCCCTTGTTATTGCTGCGGCAGCATCCGCCATCAGGATGCGGACTTCGGATGCCTTCATTTGCGCTGCGATCGGGATTGGAGCTCATTTCTTCGAAGATGCTTTGATCGCAAATCCGGCCTATAGTTTTTTCTGGCCGGTATCTTTGCAGAGCTTCGGAATTGGCATCTTCACCGAGACCCCGAATATCCTTGGAATCGGGAATGGCGAAGTGCTTCTGGTCGGTTTCCTTCTTCTTTCCGGGTCTCTCTGCGTACGGACGCTGGTCGAAGGAAAAGGGTGGTGGAAGGTATTCCTGCAGCGAGGGATATCCTGAAAAATGAAATGAACTCTACAAATTCCGGACGTTTTACTGATCACGACCCGATCCCAGTGTTCGATTCTTAAAAAAATTACAAGGTTTTAATCGGTGCCATTGCCACATGACAGCTGCTCCTGCTAATGCCAGAATGCCAGTCATGAACGTTGTCACTTGGGAATAAGTGGGAGCAAAAAAAATATTGCCAACACCAAAAAGGCTTGCAGCAACCATCAGGATTCCCATTCCTGCGAGTAGCACTATTGTCACTGACCAGAGGTAAGACCCATCTTTTGGAGTACCGTGTCGCTCTGAAAAAATCTTAAACA
>JBAXMF010000581.1:0-1918 GCA_037134435.1 Methanomicrobiales archaeon
GATTCGGCAGTCATCGCGCTCGAGAGCGATCATCTCCCGAACGGCGCAGTCATGGAGAAGATTGCCGAGGAATGCGGCGTCGATGTGGCAAATGTCAGCGCGGTAGTCGCACCAACCGCATCACTCGTGGGTTCAGTCCAGGTCGCGGGGCGTTGTGTTGAGACGGCGATATACAAGCTCAACGAACTTGGGTTTGATACGCTGAAGATTACTTCAGGAATCGGTTCAGCCCCCCTCCCACCGGTGAAGAAGGATGCCACGCAGGCGATGGGTACCACGAACGATGCGACCATCTACCACGGGCAGATCATGCTGACCATGAAGGCACCTGAAATCAAGGACTACCTCGAACGGATCCCGTCTAACAAGTCGAAGGGCTATGGTAAGCCGTTCTACGAGACGTTCAAGGAAGCGAAGTTCGACTTCTACCAGATTGACACATCCCTGTTCTCACCGGCAGAGGTTATCATCAACGAACTGACCGATGGCATCATGTACCATGTCGGCAAGGTAAACCCTGAGGTAACCCTGAAATCCTTCGGGCTGCTCTGATCTCTTTCATTTCTTTTTTTCATGTACCGTTTCCGGCAGTATTTGTTGTCCCGGTGACCGGATGGTTCCCATGAGATCCCCTGATAACCGAAACCTAAAGGCATGGGACTCGGATTACCGCACGAGGGGCCTGTTGTGGGGCGGCAACCCTGCACCCCTCCCAAATCTTCCGAACGGTTCACGGGTCCTCGAACTCGGTTGCGGGAATGGAAAAAATCTCCCGGCGATGATGGAAAACGGGTGGGATATCACGGCAATGGACTGTTCCATGACGGCCCTGTTGCTCTGCCGGCCGGTTGTCCACGAAACAGGGCGGGTACATCTTGTTGCGGGGGATGCCACGTATCTGCCGCTCCGGGATTCGGCACTTGGTGCCGTTTTTTCCCTGCATGTGACCGGGCACCTGGCAAGACCCGGAAGGCTTCAGTTTGCCGGGGAAGTTCTGCGGGTGCTGATGCCGGGGGGGCAGGTAGTATTCCGGGATTTCGGGGTAGATGATTTCCGTTTTGGGAAGGGGGAAATGACTGAGCCCTGTACATTCCGCAGGGGTACCGGCTCATCCACCCATTATTTCACCGAGGGTGAGGTTTCCATGCTGTTTGACGCCTTCACCTGTATTTCCATTGAGGAACATCGCTGGGTGATGAGAATTAAAGGGCTGGATTACCAACGGTGTGAGATCACGGCAATATTCGAAAAACCCGCCTGAATGTAAAGGTCCCTGGTTGCATCGATTTTTTGCATGAATGGGTGACTGCCAGGTCGGGCTGGATCCTGGGCACCCTGGTTTTTTCCCAACAACCAGTCAACACTATTAATATCAGGAGGGTCAAAACTAGTAAGTCAGTCCCGGGGCCCGTGGTCTAGTCGGTTATGACGTCGCCCTTACACGGCGGAGGTCGCCGGTTCGAATCCGGCCGAGCCCATTTTTATACCGTGAGCCTGTTGGCTCATCGCACGGTTTTCTGAGTTTTCTATTTACCCAGCCTTCCGAACCCTGCTTATAGGGATTTTGCAGGGTTGGTTTTTTATCGCGCGCCAGAAACCAGTCCGAACTGGACAATTCATAGTAAAATATGATCAGGCCTGGTTCTCCAATACAAAAAAACGGTAACGATCACGCCTGTACCGATCAGTGCCCATCCTGTTTCCGGTAGAGATACAACCCTGCTGAAGCCACAACAAGGATTGTCATGATAATGGCAAAACCCTGCACGACAATACACCAGTCAACACCACTCATAGCTCCCGGCACCGGGCCGGGCGGAGATACCTTCGTTGTACCAGTTGTTGTTGCAGCTGGATGTCCGGGGGAAGGCGGGCGGGTAAAGAGCCCGTAGTCGCTTGCATGGGCGATCATAGTAGA
>JBAXMF010000582.1:0-1911 GCA_037134435.1 Methanomicrobiales archaeon
CAATCACCCCCGTCTCTTAAAAACCATCCCTCTGATTACAAACACCCGGTCGGACTATTTTGAGATTGAGAGCCGGGATTAATCAGGAATCTTCCGGATGGGCACTCAATTGACCTTCTATCAAATTTAAGGCGGTTGAAGGGATGGGAGCCGATGTACCTGTAACCAGGCTACTGCAATCACAACAATGTGCCGAAGGTCTGATACACCAGTAATTTTAGAAACGCACACTGTTGTAAAAGCCAAAAAACAAGAACTGCTGCCAATTAACCAATAAAAACAAGGGTATTAGAAAAATTCAGGACGGTCGGAAATTGGAAGTACATCCGGATCCTCATGGTGACTGCTAACGGGATGCTCTGCCAGGAGATAATCCAGGTGTTCTCCCGGCGGGACGGTCTCCAACGAACGATGTACAAGGTATATCACAATGAGCACCCCGATAATATCGCCCGAAAAATCAGTTATCGAATCTACCAGGCCGAAATTGTAGGTGGTACGGTAGACCAGGTCAATGATATACTCGGAGAATTCCCATGCCAGGCCGAAAATAACCAGGATAACCAGGATCCCGGCGATAACGTCGTCCTCCTGCGTCTTGAAAATTCGTAACCTCTTTTTGAAAAATGGCTTCTTCTTCACATATTCCAGGTAATCGAGGTACAGGTACATGGTGAAGAGGATGAGCCCGAGTGCGATCGCGGATATCACATGGGCGAGTTTGTCAAAAAGCGGCACTTCCCAGTACCACCTCATAATCCCACCCGCAACATGGAGGAACAATGCAAACGGGACCATCATTTTCAATCCGAAAGGCAGGGATATCTTATCCTTCCATTCAAAGGCAAACGGGACCAGGGTTAGGACGATGCAAATCAGGGGCCAGAGGGAACGGGTCAGATCACCGATCAGGAGCGCCTGGATGTAGAGCCCGATAAATATCAGTTCAAACAGAAGGAAGATGAAAATCTCCGTATTTCTTGCGTTATACAAAGATCCGTTTCCATTCATTCACAACCCATACCTACTGCCAGTTTATCATTAAAAAATATTTGCCCTGGTCCCGGCAGGAAAAACATTTTTGCACTTCATCCCTGCTACAATCAATTAGTTCCTTACCCCTGTTATCCTGTGACCCTGGTTGGTACCGGGTGGCACATCGATTGACCAGCCGTTGAATAAGGATGCCTTAAATCGTAGCAGGCAGACATATGTGATTATCAAAACGTCTACGGTTGAACGGGCGAAGGGGGACGGATACATCATAATAAGTGACATGGCGGGGAGTCGGATCTGATTGGGACATGTATTACTTTCACCGTTGAACTGGGGCCTTGGTCATGCATCCCGTGATGTCCCGGTCATACGTGAACTATTAAGGAACCACCACGAGGTTACCATTGCTGCCGGTGGAAATGCCCTGGAACTCCTGCGGAGGGAGTTTCCCTCCTGTAAATGCATTGATTTTCCGGATTACCCGCTGGCAGACAACAGGGGGAGATTTTTTTTTCCCCGGTTCACAGCGCATGTGCCCGCACTGGTGCAGGCACTTGCAGAAGAGCGGAGGAATTTATACAACATACTAAAGGAAACCCCGTACGACCTCATTATCAGTGATTCCCGCCCGGGGGTCTACTCTGATTCTATCCCCTCCATCCAGATCTCCCACCAGGTCCACCAGAGTTTTCCATTTATAGTCTGGCCGATTGAACTGATCGCACTCTATGTGAATGGAAGAGGCTTTAAAAAATTTGATTCTGTCATTATTCCCGACAACCCACCGGGACCATGCTCTCTTGCAGGAAAACTCTCGCGTACTACCGGTACCGGCACAAAAAAAATTTCATATAACACGGAGATACTCACGAGCAACCCAAAAGTCAGTACCCCAAAAGAAATTAATTAACTCTT
>JBAXMF010000583.1:0-1905 GCA_037134435.1 Methanomicrobiales archaeon
TGAATATTTGGGATATCCAGAATTCCGGTTTTTCGTAAAGTAGAACCATAACTATCCTGAATAAAGGAGTTTAGGTACACTACCAAATCTATCAACTTGCGCGTACCCTTTAATTATCCATCTTTTTCTCAAATGAAGTGCTAAAAAGGGCACAGATATTTATCCCAGTAGTGCATATTATACACTACATGACATTTATCCGTCGTATGAAAAAGGGGAATAAAGTTTACCTTTGTGAGTACCGGAGTGTTCGAGAAGGGAAAAAGGTCCGAAGCATCTTCGTGCGGTATCTTGGTGTAGAAAGTGACCATGAAAAGGTCCCCCTCCCTAAAAAGCAAGTCGTAAACTGGCGACCACCCGAACGTTCTGTCAGGGCAGGTGATGTGACGGTCCTGTTTCAAATTGCGCAGGAACTTCAGATGGCAGAAACGATTGACCGGATATGTGGGTCAAATGGGCGGAGAAGAACTATTAGTCCCGGTAAACTACTCACCGCCTGGGCGATAAACCGAGCCCTGGATCCGGAAAGTGCAACACAACTCGAAGACTGGATTGTAAATACGGATCTTCCAGAACTTTTTAACTTGTCTTCAAAAGGGCTGAATAAAGACAGTTTTTTATCTGCACTTGATTTCATCTGCTCATATGACAAAGCAACGGATCGGGTGTTAGATCAAACGAAAGCGATAGATGAGATGCTTTATGCAAAGTGGAGGAATATTCACCCTCTTCCAAAAGGAACGGATGAGATTCTGGCGTATGACATGACCTCCCTGTTAACGTATGGAAAAACGTGTCCGTTACTGGAAAAGGGTTATAATGCGGAAAAATGGAGACATCAGCAGATAAATCTCTCGCTTCTGGTCTCAAAACACGATAATCAACCTCTTGCACATGAGATTCATCCCGGGAACCATGCATCCATGACTACCATGCAGCACCTTATGCCACGATTATGTGACTTCGCAATTTCACAAGGAACTATAATTTGGGATAGAGGAAATACCTCCCAAAAAACTGTCACTGCTACAGAGAGACTTGGTTGGAAGATCATTTGTGGAATCCCTAAGATCTCTAAAGACGCGAAGAATATAGTAATTGAAACAGAAGTTTCGGAATCCCCCGCCAATCTGATTCCGTGTAAAAAATCCGGAGAGTTATATGCGTACAAAGTTAAGGCACAAATATTCGGGAATCTAAAAAATGTTGTTGTCTACCGAAATGTGACTCATGCTGCTAAAAGTTTGGTAAAGAGAAATAAAGCGATATTTGAGATTAATGAAGAATTAAAAACGTTAAAAATTGAGCAACGTTTCTCGTCTCAAAAAGAATTACAGGTTGAGTTAAAGCGTATACTCAACGGATACTATAGTTTTTTTGATCTACAACTGCTTCAAGAAGATGGCAAAGTGGATTTCTCCTGGTCAATAAATGGCGAAAGATTAGCTGAAGCTAAAGGAATGGATGGAAAATATCTTCTATATTCAACAGATGAACAATTATCTGCGGCTGAAGTGGTGAGAATGTACCTTGAGAAAGATTTCATTGAGAAGGTTTTCAGGTGCATAAAGACCGATGAAGAGATTAAACCGTTCAGACACAGGTTGGAGACGCGGGTTCGCGCAATTATTTTCATTTCAATTCTGGCCTTTAGACTTTTGGCGGCCCTCCGATGGATGATTAATTCGTCTGATTCTTCAAATGTGACTCTATCTACATCTGAATTTTTGAAGAAATTATCAAGAGTTCAAGTGCTTGAAGCGGATTTGGGAAAGGAGATTGACCGATTCTATGTGAATATGACATCAGTTCTCTCAAAACAACTTGTAGCAATCGGTATGAAGGACCTTCTAATTGGACACAGATTTTTAAAATCGTAGTGTACCCGATCTCCTCTGTTCAGGT
>JBAXMF010000584.1:0-1901 GCA_037134435.1 Methanomicrobiales archaeon
CGGTGGTTATCGCAGGGTACCCGAATGTCGGCAAATCCTCCTTTATCAGGCTTGTCTCCACCGCAGACCCGGAAGTTGCTTCGTACCCGTTTACGACGAAAGGGGTTATCGTGGGGCACCGGGTGGATGGGCGAAAACGGATGCAGTTTATCGATACTCCCGGTGTGCTTGACCGGCTGCCAGAGGAGAGAAACCCCATCGAACGGCAGGCAATGGCAGCTATAACAAATATTGCGGATGTAATTCTCTTTATCATTGACCCGAGCGAACATTGCGGGTTTCCGCTTGAAGACCAGATGAAACTCTATGAAGAAATTACCAGCACCATCGATATCCCGGTTATCGCGGTAGCAAACAAATCTGATATAAAAGGCCTGGATGGCTATCCCCTGATGTCAACAGGTCAGAACTCCGGGGTCGACGAGGTCCTTCTGACCCTTCTGGAATACTGGCGGGAATCAGGATCGGTTGAAGAGCCAGTCCCATACCCCATCACATACTGAAATACAGGTCGCGTAACCGATCCGAAATCTTTGCTAATCAACAATTAACAAAGCGGGGCCTTAATAACCAATATTTTGTATAAGCGTGGGCATTATTCCCATGATCAGATTACTATCCATCCCCAGCTCCCGCTTATTGCACACCCGATCAGAAAACCAATTATTACCCCACCATTTAATGGTGGGAGCCCGGCCTGGGGTTTACCCTTATTTACAAACCACAGGAGGACCACGAGGCCGGCGAGTGATCCGATAATTGCCCCAAGCGCTGGAATATTGATAAATGGCAACCCATCCGGTTTTAAGAACATGTTGGCAGAGACCACGAGGATCGCAGGCATAATAAGGTCCCCCATCCCCATGATGAACGCGCCCCGTTCTCCCTCACCGATCTTTCCTATCCCCTCCCTGATATATGAATAACTTGCCTTTTTCGGGATTACGAAAAGAATGGGTGTTTTCATCTCAATTACACCTTCAGCAAGGGTGATCATGTGCCGGGTCTTGTATACAGAGATGGCATCATAAATCGCGAGGAGGACGAGCAGGATAATGACCGGCACTATACCCAGCGAGATACCGAAAATTGACGCCGCACCAGCCGCAATAAGTATCCCGAGTGTATCGATGACATACCATTCCGGGAACCGGTACAGGAGGGCAATCGCAAGCCCGGAAAGTATGAGTGGCACGACTACCGCAACAATTTCGTTACTGGTAAAAAAGGTCACAATGGAACTGAAAATATAAACAAATGTGAAAAATATCGAGATTGCAATGATTGCAACGATCAGGTGCTTGTAGCGATACTTAAGGAGGACCAGGAGTACGGCAGTGAATGCAAGGAGTATCACGATAAAAAAAAGAGGATTCATGAGTGAAGATGGGTCTTCGAAGGCCGAAAATCCAGCCGCTTTCATCGGGAGTGACAGAAGCACGGCACCGATTTCGACGAGGACCATCATTACCAGCATCCCCGCCAGCGGGACCAGTTGTTTTAACTCCATAATAAAACTCCATTCACCATAGGTAGTTTAATTAGTTGATCTTCATTATCTAAAAGCATGGATATCCGGGATTATGCGCGCGACATTATTCTGATTATCATCCTCGTAATCGCCACGTTCGCACTCGTCACGCGCCTCTGGTTTGATAGTACGGTTGCTCTTGGTGCAACGCTGATGATGCTTTCACTCGGGGGTCTTCTCCTGTCTCAAAGCATCAGGATCCGTTCACTGGAACGGAGCATCCAGGTACGTGACAAGGCAATCAGGGCAAATCTTGAGGAGATTTCTGTGAAAATGATCCAGAAATACGATGCAAGTGCAGCCCACCTTGATGACATCGTAAACGAGTTCGGGAAACGTATCTACCGCTAGGAAAAGTCACTCCGCGAGG
>JBAXMF010000585.1:0-1900 GCA_037134435.1 Methanomicrobiales archaeon
GGTCAGGGTGCTTAGTTTGAACGGTCAAACTGTTCAATCCTGAGCGTTATAATCAATAGAGAAGAATTGCGGTATCTGATTCGTTTGCCACGCAATATGCCATCATCTGGAAGATGTCCGTGGAGGAGATGTAACCCTTAGAAAAATCTGGTTTATATTTTGTATCGATTATCGCCAGCGATTCGTTATTTCTTTTTACGATAATATCAGGAATTATTTTTTTTATATTCCGCCGGAATTCGTCCAACCCCGATGGGTTACTTGCCAGATTAATCTCATTCTGGCAATTGAACACATATTCGGGGAGTGAAGTCCGTAAAAATTTTACCACAAACCTCTCGAATACCAGGTTCATATCAAAAATCAGAGCATAATAGTGTTGGGCCCCTTCATCGGCAGAATAAGTAGATCCGAATAAGATCATGTGACAAAATTCAACAATATTTTCATACTTTTCATTCAATCGGTTAAATGGAGTCCCGACATCGAAGAAGGTGAGATAACCTCATCCTGGATATCGCTCATTAGTGCATAGAAATTAAATGCACGTTTTTTATTCTCCTCGTTGCGGCATAATTCCTGTATTTTCTTCAAGGTTGCTTTGATGATACGATTGAGGGGATTGTCAATGGAAAATTCGTCAAACTGACAGGAAAATGTATGTAATTGGGAAGGTAATTTTAAGGTCTGCTTCTGAAAATCCAGCTTCCCTTTTATCGTACTAATATCGTCTGACCTTTGTATGTATTCATGATGGAAATGGGATCCCATGACATTCTCAAGATCCAGTAGGAATAATGAGATAAGGAATTCAAAAAAATCTTTTTCTTTCCCATATGGAGATACCCCCGATTTGTAGAAGGGGATTAGTCCTGCGACAGAGAGAAGATGGAAAAGATTTTTACGGGCCGTCGTTTTCAATTTTTTCTGCTCCTGTTCATCAGGATTTTTATCTGATTTCTGCAGGTCAGGATTATACAATTTCGGAAGGATTTCGATTCGTTTTTTCCCGATCTGGATGATACCAACATAGGAATATGTGAAAATTCCGCCATACGTAACCGTAATCGCATCGGATTTTTCTTTTCTCCGGATACAATCATTAAATTTTTTTAATGTCCGTAATTCGGAATCAGAAAAAGTAGATTTTGCGGTTCCTTTTTCCCATTCGAACAACTCAATCGTTTTCACAATTTAGCCCTTAATCTATTGTTGTGTCAGCGAATTGTCAGGTCTTATTCCCAGGTTTTTCATCGTATTTTCAAATACAATATCTCAGGGTTCGATGCATCTGCCATAAATCTGATCGAAGTCGCCTGAATCTTTTATGAATTTTCCGTTATCATCGTCCCACACCATTTTTTTCCGGGGTTCAATCCGAATCGATGCCGGTCCAAGTATAGTTGCGAGAGCTTCCCAGTCATTGAAGAAATATTCTTCAAGTAATGGGAGAATCCGATTTGAGAAAACTTTTTTCAGTTCCTGGTTCCCATCATCAATTTTCTTGATATTCATGAAATAGAAATGACCAACTTCAAAGTCCGGGTTTTTGAGTGCACAGATTATGCTGTTTATAACTTTGAGGAACTTCTTTGCATCTTCATTCGCGATGAGTTCATAATTTACATTTAGCCGTTCGAAATGGAATCTACGCCTTAATGCAACATCAACAAGAGCAATTGATTTGTCGGTTGAATTCATTGTTCCGATGATGTAGATATTATTCGGGACGCAGAAATCCTCACCGGAGTATGGCAATCGGACTGTAATCTCCTCTGTCTCACCGGCACGTTTGTTGTCTTCTAGGAGTGTAATGAGTTCGCCAAAAATTTTCGAAATGTTCCCCCGATTGATCTCATCGATGATGAGTACGTAATTATTAGCGGGATCCAATTCCGCC
>JBAXMF010000586.1:0-1893 GCA_037134435.1 Methanomicrobiales archaeon
GGACCGATCACATCGGCGCGGGGATAGGCCCTTTCGCGAAGTTTCACTTCAAGTTGGTATTGTGGGATCCGGGTGAGTCGCGAGAGTGCCGGAAGGTCAGTGTTGTTGTACCCGGAGAAATCGAACCAATGGCCCCCGAAATCGAGTACTATGGACTCTTCAACCGTTACCACTGACCAGGTAGGAGTTGGTGTGGTGATACTGTTTTTCATTCCCGGGCTGATAACAGGGAGCGAACGGACCCGCATCGGGCCTGCAGAGCCGTTTGTATCCACCGGTAATCGTTTTTCGGCAAAGTGATGCTGGGCATGTTTCGCTGCGATATACAGTACCTGGATAGATTGCATGGCGCGGAGTACCCGGAAATAACGGGCGATTCCGTAACCGATACCTGATACCAGTGCAACCGCAGGGATACCGACAATGAGTACATCAATGATATGCCACGGTGCGATGATATACGCATACCGGTCGTTCGCAACAACCAGGCGACAGATATATTCGAGAACAAAAAAAATCCAGATTCCAATATCAATGATCGCAAGTAAGGCGGCAACAGGCTCTGGAAGGTGAACAAAGTCCAGGAGCAGGAGGATTGGTACGAGGAGCAGCGCAAGAACCCCCATGACCTGCTCGCGGAAGATACGGTCCACAAGCCGCTGCATCTCCCGGGCATGTTCTTTTCGTGCGATGTAGTCCCAGTCCCGCCAGGAAGAAATGGTCACCCCGGTCGGGGCAGTCCCGATAGTATCATGCAGTGTTGTAACACCCGGGGATTGGTTGTCAAGTACCGTTTCTTTTTCCATTACAAGCACCTTTGTCCACGGAATTTATAGTACCTGACAAATCAGGGATTGTTATTCTGACATGTTCCTCATTTGCGGTCACTTTTTCCCGGTCGTGAGAGGCCTATTAACTCTATGGGGCAAAGTAATACAAAAGGACAAAAGATCCTCGTTGCACGCTTCATTTATACGTGCCGTTTTTCACCCGGTGCACCGGGGTCGGGCGGAGTTGGACCTTGTGTGGGATCTACAATGGCATTTAACAGGGGATACATTTACCTGGAATCATTTGAGTTTAGTAATAATCAAAAGACCCCTGTAACCCTTCTATTCAGGCCAGATTTCCCACAATTTTGTCAATTAATGCAATAATTTCACACCTCCACCTGAGTCTTACCCATTTCCCGTTCATTCAAATCGCCCGTATATAACCTTGTTTATCCCTGGTGCCTAACCGGGCAATTAACCTCAATTATTCCCAAATCCCGTCAATTATTTGCCCTTATTTACCCGTATTCTTTTAAGCGTCCCGTGAACCGCGTCATATTATTTCCGCAGGTCCGGAGGAATTTAATTGGCCTATTCTAACGGCAGTTTTAAGGTATACGCTCACAAATGTCGTCTTTCAGGTTTTAACCCGGGTGAGACTTATTCACCGGACCGTCTTCCACCTGACGAGGATATGCACGCGTCACCATCATCGTCTTCCCGACCACCTGGAAACTCCGTTTAATCCTCCGGCAGGACCAATTAAACGACGGGGTCCTGGTTAAGAATGTAATAAAAGGTAACCTGTGGTATTCCATCCATCAAAACAGATACAACCTTTTATTCCCGGTGTGGTCTCAACTACTAGTTCATGCAGACGCAGACCGGGGTTAGTCTTAAACGTTACAGGAAGATCGCGGAGGTCCTGTATGAATGGGGATTTGGCACGACACTCCTCGAGGACCTCTCACCAGGCCTCCGGAATATGAATATCGGGGACAGGCTCCACCCGCAGATCCGTGGGATGACGGTGTACGAACGCATGAGGCACGTCCTTGAGGATCTTGGGCCGACATTTGTAAAATTCGGTCAGATCCTTTCCACCCGGCGGGAGATGATA
>JBAXMF010000587.1:0-1886 GCA_037134435.1 Methanomicrobiales archaeon
CACATGACCTCCCGGTTATCAGCCGGGCGCACCACCGGGCTATGCTACGGGCCCACAAGAGTTGACTATTAATTTAGTGTACGGGAGTTTTTATAGGTTGTGAATCGCGGGTGAAAACGGTACATTAAAACCCCATGATTGTGGTACTCTTGAAAGTACAAGCGGAAATGTGATCATGGAACGACGTTATCTTCTAGGAAATGAGGCAATAGCTCATGCCTGTCTTGAATCACCCGTGGATTTTATCTGCGGATATCCCGGGACCCCTTCATCGGAGGTCGTGGATATCCTGCGGGTGCAACCGGAACGCAATTTTTATATCGAGTGGTCCGTGAACGAGAAAGTGGCCCTTGAAAATGCCCTTGGGGCGGCGTGGTGCGGGATCCGTGCATTGTGCACGATGAAACATGTCGGCCTGAACGTGGCTGCAGATCCGCTAATGACAAGCAGTTACACCGGTGTGACAGGCGGGCTCGTGATCATGAGTGCGGATGACCCGTTCGCGCATAGTTCCCAGAATGAACAGGACAGTCGGATGTATGCAAAGTTCGCAAAGGTCCCCTGTTTTGACCCGGGTAGTATACAGGAGGCCCTTGATATGGTCCGGGATGCCTTTTCGTTCTCTGAAGAGACCGGTCTTCCCGTGTTATTCCGCCCCACAACCCGGATTTGTCACTCAAAAGGGGATGTTACTCTTGGGGATGTGCAGGTATCTGGGCGCACGGGGCAATTCAACAGGAACCCAGCGCAATATGTTGTAATACCTGCTCATACCCGTGTCCTCCATAAAAAACTGAATGAAAAACAGGCATCTATTAAAAAACGCCTGGTTGAGCTGGGCTATAACAAGGCAGAAGTGCGGGGACGGGATGCGGTAATCGCAAGTGGGATCGCTGCGTCGTATGTCTCTGAAATTATTCCCCAAACGACCTCCTTTGCTAAGATCGGGGCATACCCGATTGACGAAGCGTGGCTGAAGGAGTTCGTCAGCCGCCATGAACGGGTGCTTGTGATAGAGGAATTGTCCCCGTTCGTGGAGGAAGAGGTATTAGCAGTTGCCGGGACGGTCCCTGTATTCGGGAAGAAAAGTGGAAATGCGCCCTATGAAGGGGAACTTTCCCCGGCTGCTGTGGATAGGATTATGAAATCTGCCGGATTCGCGACGGATTTTGATTTCCCTGTGGCAAATTCTCCCCCGGGTGTGCCCCCGCGCCCACCGATCCTCTGTGCCGGGTGCATGCACAGGGCGGCATTTTACGCGATTAAAAAGGTCTTTCGGGAGGGTATATTTCCAAGTGATATCGGGTGCTATACCCTTGGTCTTCAACTGGGGGGTGTTGATACCACCATCTGCATGGGTGCGTCCATCACTGTTGCAAGCGGTATTGCCCACTCCGGTGAGAAACGGGATGTGGTCTGTACGATCGGCGACTCAACATTTCTCCATACCGGGATCCAGGGCCTCATGAATGCGGTGTATAATAGCGCGACCATCACGGTCGTGATCCTTGATAACCGGATTACTGCAATGACTGGTCACCAGCCCAATCCATCAACGGGGATCACCGCCTGCGGGGTCCCTGTTCCCCCGGTTTCACTTGAAGCGATCTGCCGCTCATGTGGGGTATCATATGTTGAGATGGTTGATCCTTATAACCTGGCTCTCATGGTGAATGTGTTAAAAGAAGCAAAAGCGCGGCCCGGTGTGAAAGTTGTGATCGCACGGCATCCCTGCGTGATCTCTGCAAGGCGGGCCGGGATATCGAGGCGGCCCTATGAGGTCGATAGTGACAAGTGTACGGCCTGCGGGACCTGTGTCAGGTTTGGATGTCCGGCGATTGAAATGGGAGGCGAACAAGCTGTCATTACGGGCGGGTGCAGTGGAT
>JBAXMF010000588.1:0-1885 GCA_037134435.1 Methanomicrobiales archaeon
TACATACGGCAGGGTACAATATACCTCCCTAATCACTGGTTCTGTGTGACCTGTGGGATGGTACCGCCGGATCGAGAGGACTGTAAAATACAAAGTAAATTTTCCCTGGCGCGTGAAGCAAACTTCATTGTGTACCATTGAACAATCGCTCCGCTGAAGGTCCGATTATTCCACCGTCATCGTGACCGACACCAGGCACAACATGGTATTCCCAGTCAAGGGGGACATGGAGAAGGTCTGCCTCCCTGCGTGCAGTTTCGATGTAATTCTTGGCCCTTTCAAAACGATTGCTGCCTTCTGCCTCTGCTAGAGGGAAATTGGCTAGGCTGGGGTCATTTGGGTTGATATCCTTGTCACCTGACATGATGATCAGTTTTCGCGAAAACACACGCTTGAGATCGGCCTCAGAAAGTGGCGAACCCTTAAGCCCGAAGGCGAACGGGACCGTGTAATCTGGCATGACATAGACGCCCGGGCTCCCGGCCACCGCCCTGCTGTACCGTGCGTCGGGAAGGAATGTGACAAGCCGGTGGACAAACTGGCCTCCCGCGCTAAAACCATACAGGAGGTAGGTATCCCGCTTGGCCCCGGTTCTTGAACGAATATCGTCGAAGAGATGCTCAATTGCCGTAAGTGTCCAGTCTGATCTTTTATTGAGAGAACCGGTTTCGTTCATCATGTTTCCAAGTTGGAACCAGTTATCAGTGGGATAATACTGGTGAGAAAATTCAGGTGCAACGATAAGTGCAGAATAGCGGTCACCGTACGGGACCCAGGCGTCGAGTTCACCAGGCCCACCCATTACAATCAGGATTGGACCGGATGTATTCCACGCTGCCGGGCGGTAGGTGAAGACCATGATTGGGCGATCGGCATTTCCACGAGCATCAGAGAATGTGTATTGCCAACTTCCTACCCGGATGTCCGATGATCTGCTAACACCAGAAGTGAGCGTGTTTTCCTTTCCAACGGTTGTGGAACATCCTGATACCAGGATACAAACCAGTAATACACACAAGGATCGTAGTAACCAACCGGTCTTCATACAATCAACAATAGGTCGCTCAATCGTCAAAGATATGCTGGTAGCTTACCGCGTCACTGGGTATGCCCGGTTTATCATGTGTTGGTGTTTTGTGTGTCAATCCTTCCGACCCGATCTGGATGAAAGAACCATGACCGATGAAAATACCTTCCTCATTTCTGATACCCACTTCGACCACCAAAATATTATCCAGTATTGTAGCAGGGATTTTAAAAATAATGATGATATGAATACATTTCTTTTGATTCCTTGAATTTACATGGCCCTTTGGGAAATTTCACAATGAAGGGGTTAGTTCCTTTTTTGTTTTTTGGTTCCTTCTTTTCTGGAGGGAATGGAAGTATCTCTATCTTGGTTTTTTGGGATGCCCTCACAGCCTCTTCTGTCAATTCAGCCCATACGCAGTCCAATGTCAAACAATCCCATACTAAACCCCCTTTCCGGAGTAGGTTCCTTACGTACATGCCAAACCAGAAATGATGCTCATCCCCCCAGTCCCGACCTTTTTTATTCATCAATTCTCCAACTTCGTTTACTGTTTTGGCGGGTAATTTGGCAATATGATATTGAACTGCCTTCTTTCTCTCCACTTTTGAAATCCGGTGATTCAACATAATTGTGGATGACTATTGTCTATTTCAAGAATAAACTTAATGATCCGGATAAACGGTCTCGCGATATGCCTCTAATTCCAGAACGGAACTAATTTAAAAGGATCTATCATACAGCGGCCCGATCTATTATGCGCTATTGGCCCTATAAATGTCAAGGATTATGCCCGGATTCTTATTCCCGTGACTGTTCGCTGGCGGTGTCCCGGTGCCGGACCTTCCGGTCTAA
>JBAXMF010000589.1:0-1885 GCA_037134435.1 Methanomicrobiales archaeon
CCTCATCAAAGATCTCCATGTAGGTCTCATGCCCCGTATACGGAGGTACGGGAACGTTGACATTGTATCCCTCCCCGGGACCGGACCCGGTATCGGTCACCTTCCCAGTGCCCGGGTACAGGGGGTACTGGTGGATTGAGGTATAGAGCACGGACAGGTCGTGATAAAATATAGCCTCGGTCCCGTTCCCGTGGTGGGCGTCCCAGTCGACGATCATCACCTTCTCAAATCCCTTCTCCTGGAAATATCTGGCGAGGATGGCGGCATTATTCAGGAAGCAGAACCCCCCGCCCTTATTGGCATATGCATGGTGTCCCGGTGGCCGGGTCAGGACGAACCCGTTCTTTATTGTGCCTTCTGCCAGCATTTCCCCGGCGGTCAGGCAGCCGTATGCCGATAACAGGACGTTTTGATATCGTAATTTATTGCCCTCTATTACACCGACCGACTTGAGATAATCGATATATTCCGGCGTGTGAACGGATTGTGCATAGTTCTCGTCATACTTCCGTGGAGATATAAAATCATCGATCCCCTGTGTTTTGAAATAATCAACTGTTGCTGATACCCGGTCTTTATTCTCGGGGGAATTCGTATATGCCAAAAATTTTGGGGTATAAATTATTCCAGTTGTCATGTCCTTTTCCTCCTGTGGTGCTCGTTGTTCATTTTTGTTTGGGCGCTGGTTAATAGCCTATAGGCCTTACCGGTACATCTTATCTTCTGCTGCCCGCTTTCTCTCCTGCTCCATCAGGAACTTTTTCTTCTCAAGGAGGGCATCGTCAATTTTTTCATATGCTTCATTCATGCATTCTTTCCGGAACTGCGAGATCTTCCGGGGGTCGATGCCGATTGCTCTCCCGTCATTGAACGCCGATAGTTCAGCAGAGAGGTAGTAGAAGTCCCATCCTTTTGCTTCCCTTTCCTGGATAAGGTCCCGGACCTGGCCTGCATGCCATTCAACCGATGCATTTTCCTGCCCGTCGGTGAGAATTGCCACGAGAATGGCATTCGCCGTATGAGTGCGGCTTTCAATGCTGCCTACTGTTTTCCCAACGGCATCGAGGAGAGCGGTGTTTCCCCGCGGAACATACGTCTCACGGCCGAGGGGCCTGACTACCTGGATCGGTACCCCGTTTACGAGGACCTCGTATTCGTGGTCAAACTGCACCATTGTCATGAGGGCATCCGGGTCAGACTTCTGTCGGTCTGATAGGAAGGTATTGAAGGCCCCGATCGCGTCATCCCTGACTGAACCCATTGATCCCGACCTGTCGATGATGACGGTGATGTCCAGCCCGCAATTCTGATTCATTTCGATAGTAGTCATTTTTCGCATCTCCTATTTTGAGCTGGTTTTCCTGCAGGCGCAGGAATATCCACCGATTGCCCGTTGGATATGTTATTCCGGTGCTTCCTAACCAGACTCTATTTATTACATTATCGGAGAAGGATTATAGAGAAAATTCATAAATATCCCTGGAATTTGTTGTTAACTACAATTTCGGGGGAATTTTGTAAGTTAAAAATAGGACTGTGAGCGCAAACTTTTGTGTTATCGGCAGCCAAATGAGTCGAAGAGCGGGGCATCTATGATAAATGTCAGCTGAACAAGCAGATTTTAGGGAGGGATGGACGTTAGGGTAGAGGATCCTATCCATAACCCGGCCAACAGATCAGGGAAATACCTTATAAATTTCTTCGCGACGTAACTACCCGGCAAAAAATAATTGTATCCGGCGTGGTCATCTTACATCCAATACGATAATTTCCCACCCGGATGCGATAATGATCAGGATAACCCTTCATTTTTGCGATATCGGAATCTGAAAAAATATCGCTCGATTCCGGGATTTTTTCTCACACAAGTGATGCAATTCGCTGT
>JBAXMF010000590.1:0-1883 GCA_037134435.1 Methanomicrobiales archaeon
ATCCTCACCGAAGTTGTGGGGGGTCATGTGATGGGTGCCATCCTAAACCGGGCAGCGGTGGATAAAACTGATTTCGTCCGCCAGAAAATGGAGAAAGTCCTGGGGGTGAAAGTAATTGGGACAATCCCTGAAGACCCGAATATCAGGAAGGCTGCATCCTTTAAAACACCGGTGGTGATCAAATACCCGGATTCCGGTGCGTCCATCGCGATAAAGAGGATCGCCTCAGATATAGCGGGTATACCCTTCAAGGAAACCAGGCAGGAAGCTAAAGATGGCTTTGTAGACCGTTTCGCAAAGGTCCTGTTCAGAGGGAAACGATGAACATTGAGGAAACTCTGGTCATCCTGTTCGGGCTGGTTATTATTGTGCAATGTTTTTTCATGTACGTCATGTCGAGACGGATCCGGCAACTTCTCGAAGAACGTGATACAGCAGGATTTGCGACAGATTTCACCGAATCCGAGCTTGATGAAATTTCAAGGACTGTCGATGAATATAAAAAGCACCAGAATTAATGGCTGTTTCCGAATTCCATGAATGGTGAACAATATCGTTCATGGGTTTATGATTTTACGAGAAAAAGTGGCAGAATTCCCATAGATTTATTCGAGGAAGTGATCACTGCGGATCAAGGCCCGCTTTTTTGATTTTCTGTTCACATCCATATCGTCATTTGGGAGTTATTAAAAATTCATAGGAGGTCGTCAACAGACCCTTACTCGGTTTTATTTGTCACTGTAAATTCACAGTACTGGTCGCCTTTGGATTTGCATTTTATCTCTTTTCCCTGGACCCGGACATTAAAAGCACTTGATACAATACCCGCCAGGAGACCAGAGGTACAATGGCAGGAGGGTTTGTCTTTCTTTCCAAGAGATTCGGCCTCCGCGCTGTTGTCAAGGGTAATAATTTTTTCTTTCTTTGCCTCGTTCCAGTCCATTTTTATTACTTTGAACCATCCCATCTGCCCATAGAACGCAAGTGCCATATCAATCAGTGTATTGGGATCACTGATACCCATTTTCTTGAAAAACGCGATATTCTGGGTACCGAGTTCCATGTACGCCCGGTAATTGATAACTCCTCCGGCTGCAGCTTCCCCGACAATCTTACTCATCGACCCCATCATCGAATTGAACAGCATCCGGGGTACCATGATAACAGGTTCTTCTATCAGGGTAATCTTCCCTTCAAGGGGTTTAAGTTCCAGAAATTCAGTCAGGGATCGTTCTCCTTTCCTGATCCCTTCTGCCCTCTCATTCCAGCTTACATCACGTTTTGTGAACACAAATTCACATGCACCACCACCTGCTGCATGGCATGTCACTTCTTCTCCCACCCAGTTCTTACCGGTGAACGCAGCCAGAACACCTTCCATCCATCCGACATGGACACCACAGACGGGCATTGCCCAGTCTTTCATCACGTCCGATTCAAATGTGTATTTTGTTTTCACAACAATTTTGTCCCCGCTCTGTGAGACCAGTTCCAGGGGGGCCCCCCATCCCTGCTGGTGCTGTAACTTGAATGCGAACATGAGAAACTCGTGCGGTTTCAGTTCCAGGCCCTGTTTTTTAAGAAACGTATTGAGACCGGTCGCACCCAGGCCTACGGACCGGTATAGTTTCCTCATCATCTGGACCGCAAGCTTCCGGTTTAACGACCGTTCATACATTTCATACATTGCGCGGAGGAGGTAATTCGGGTTACTACTCGTTCGGACGCCGAATGCAGACATAATTCCTTCGCCGGGGTGGATCTCAAGGAACTGGGTGATATCTTTATCCCCCTTGATGATAGCCTCGATATCATTCCGGTCGATCTTTTTCCTCTCCATAGGATATACCTCATGGTTCCATTTATTTAAACAATATCATATG
>JBAXMF010000591.1:0-1881 GCA_037134435.1 Methanomicrobiales archaeon
TTGCCCAATTTTTGGGAGTGCTGATCACCTGGTCAAAGATACTGCTCCTGTCAGCATATCGAAGTGAATGTATGTCATATGTTCCTGGGCGCAGATGGCCGTACCGCTGGAAAAAGTTCTTTTCACTCATTTTTCCTGCGATAACTTTTCTGAAATCAAGGGAAAATTCATTGGTTATGAGGGGGATACTCTGCTTGAATTCAGTGCACCGATCAGCCGAAATTGCATCATTCTGAACTGCTGATCTGAATAGAGATTCTGCGATAAATGCATGCCGTGCAATGATCGCAAAAGGAATAGTCCCGTACTGGATACATTCTGTCAGCAGATGTTGAACCTGTGACAGTCTATCAATTTCGGATTTAACTTTTGAATCAATGGGAATCCGCATTTGCTGACGTTCATCCAGAACCCGGACCTTGGACATAGCTTGTGTGAGAGTTCCCTTCTTTGAAAGGTCCAGGCATTGTAATGTTAATTTGTGAAGCATCCCTTCATATTCAGACAATTCATTACCAGAAAGTGCTCTACCGTATCGTTCGTTGAATGTCTGTCTAAATGAAAAATCGTGGCAGGTAGATACGACCTCAAATTCTACTTTGTCGTGACACGCAGGAAACTGCTGAAGACGAGCAAGCCATAGGTTTACCAGCTTTTCTCCAATCGTTTCATCAAGATCCCCTGGCAGAAACGAGTTAAAACTATTCCGTACATCGATATATGGATGACCTGCCAGAGTCACCATCAGCTCTTCGGATTCAAGATTCCGATAACCAATTAAATGTCTTGCCGTAGCCCAGGATTTTTTTGTAATAAGGTACCTGTATAATGAGGATGCCAGCCGCCCTGGTGTCTTTCCAATCATTTCTGCAGGATTCCAGTCAGGCATTATCCCTAAAATGGTCTTTTTCCCCAGTACCAAGCGCCGGCGGTTTGACCTGGTCTGGATATATTGTATAAGTGAAGATTGAATTTGTTCAGGAGAAAAACTATAATCCGGATTTTGGTTCTTCCTCTGGGAAATCGGCCTGATTTGAAAGACAAAAGGATTATTTTCTGTGTCTAATGCAAATTCTATATCAAGGAATTCAGTATCAAACAAAATCTCGAGCTCTTTTGCCATCCGGAGTACCTGCTGCAGTCTTGGAGATACAATATATTTGCTGGGTGTGGTTCTCAGGATATATACTGTTTTATTTATTGTCGTGCCTCCCGTGACGCCATCAGTTTTTCCGGAAGTATCATCATAATTTATTACATAGTATGGTGTCCCGTCAGAATGGTTATGTGTCATTATTACGCCACAGACCTGGACAGAGGAAAGCATTGGTTGGACGAGGACCTGGTTATTTGGATTGTATTTATATTTTGAAATTATATGGTTGATATTGTCAGTTAGTTCCTTCGAATCGGTCCGACGGATCCCAAGGCGGCTTTCAAATTTTCCAGCAAATGAATATTCTGTGCTATCTTCACCTATTGCACTGCTCCGAATAATCAACAGATCTTCAGGGAAAAAAATTTGGATCTTTGACAAAATTTTTTGAGGTGTTTTTTCCCATTCGGCGACAGAAAAATAATAAAGATCAAGGACTCCAGCATGGCTTAATTTTCCCTTAACCTGTACTAAATTCTCTGCTTTTGTTTTAAATTTAAATACAGCCTTCATGTTTCATCATTGGGGTTTGGTATCTATGGAAAGGATCGCAATATGTTTTAAGATTGGATGGATGACATAATACATCCTCCCTTTTTCGGTATCGATTATAGGTTCGGGTAATCTGCCTGATTCAGAATATTTTTGTAATACATTGACGAGCAGGTCTGCCCGGATATAGTTGTCATAAAAATGATCGATCTCAATGCCGGGCTCAGGCAAAG
>JBAXMF010000592.1:0-1880 GCA_037134435.1 Methanomicrobiales archaeon
TATACAACGCCTGAAAAATCCCTAAAATGGGAGTCCCGGGTCAGGACGTCCCCTTTATGGGTTTGGGCGGTAGCATAAATGACCGCATCACCAAGGCCTCCCTCTTTCATCACCCGGCGGATTGCACCGGCTTTACGGGCAAGCGTTGCATCCAGGGTGATAATTCGGCTCTTCTGCCTGATCTCTCTGATCATCGAATCAGTACTGCCTGCATAATCTCCATATTTTCTTTTTATTTCTGCAATAGAAATTACTGGGGTTAACGTATCACCCGGTCCATCAACTGCGTTGCGAATCTGCTGATTATTACCTTTCCAATACTCTATCTATGCCCATGTGTCAATGACGATGATGATGGAGTTCTGGTTGATGTCGTCTGATAAGCTGGCGGTTGGGTTGAGGACTGTGATGGTCAGGCCCGGGTCCAGGTTGATCGTGTCTCATGTTGGTGCATTAACGTGACCAGGAGCACTCTGGGAATTAGTAAATCCTGCGTTTAAGGTGGTCTTTTATGGGACTTTCGAAAAGGGGTAACCCCCAATAAAGGCCAGATATCGGCTGAATCTGACGAAAAACGCCCAATTTAGGCTTATCTGCCATCCAACCCAATCGGAGCCATATGCGGGCGATTTAAACGAACGAGAATGGATTTTACGGGTTGGGGTGGGGTGTGTATACCTTCATGTAGGTATCTTTTCGATAATTCGGGCGTATAATAGGGGGATTTACTCTTCTGCAGGCTCTGCGAATATAACAATCACTTTTTTCCCGGACCCGACTTCGATGACGCTGATCTTCGGATGTGCTTTGGTCAGGAAGGCTGAGCTGGATGACGTAGCGCTGCCGTGGAACCAATAATTAACTGGCTTTATATTAGGTGTCGGTAAAGGCATTCATCACCCTGATTTCAAAATCCAATAATCCCTGCCGTTGAGGTTTGCCCAATTTCTCTATTTTTCCTGATTCCATGAAGCTAGGAATAAATTCAAAATCACAGCCCCCGATTGACGAACCACCGCTCCCGCATCACCTAAGTCAGGAGCCCAAGAACTCTGTATATAAACCAACCTCCACAGGTACTCAGGAAGGACATATGCGCCCATGGGCGTATCGAGGGGAGCAATTGTCAACGAGGTAGTTGTCCGGCATGTTGCAAACCACCAATAATGTAGCAGGTGTATCAGGTGTAACACATAGGCAGGGTCCTGAGGTGACAGAATACACCTTAAGCCGAAGGCACCTACACGCGAAGAAAAGTAAGCGCAGGAGCTGGAACCGGGCCCCCTGGGATTACGGTAGAGTTGTCGGGAGCCGATCCCATGCCGTTTTGTTCTGAACTGTTGACTTATCGGCGGGGTTCACGATCCACCGCCATGTTCCTTGTATGCCGTGGAGGTATATAAAGTTCTACGATACCTCTTTTCCGAGTTGCCTTTCTGTAATAACCTTTGCAACATTAATTACCAGGTGGCCAAGCGCAATCAAAGCAGCAACGGTACAGGCATATTATCCGATGATCGGGACCTGGCTACTATAACCCGATATTAGCTTACTAATCCAGATGAGAAGACCGGTGATCACGAAAAGTATGCACCAGAGGCCAGGGTAAAGAGTTTTTTGCCAATCCGTATTGACGGAATGGTGTTAGGGTTGATACGGGTGCTGGTTTGTGGTTACATAAAAAAATCAATGTATTGAATCTAAAAGGTGATATATCAAAATTGCAGAATGTCCGGCAACAATCATCAACGCATCTTACCTAGTGCATCGTCAAACATCAAATGTCGGGTAAAGCCGTGATAATCTTATCCGAGCATCTTCAGTCGTAAACTGCCAATTTACCGGAGCTTTTTTATTATTTCGGGCCTCTTCCCACGCTT
>JBAXMF010000593.1:0-1873 GCA_037134435.1 Methanomicrobiales archaeon
TCAGCTTTATGGGCAGTAACAATCTGCTTGCCCCTGCTTGCAGGGACGGTCCTGATTACAGGATTATTATTATCATCAGAATTGGGATAGACGAGGATATCCTGGAGCTCTTCCTTTGGGAGGAGTTCTGCCATTGCCTTCGCAAGCATGGACTTTCCAGTTCCGGGGCTTCCGATCATCATTACGTGCCGCCTTTGTATTGCAGCCTTTTTGATGACCTCAACCGCGTGTTCCTGGCCGATGACCTGGTCAATCAGCTTGGCAGGCACTTCCACCTGTGAAGATAACTCGGTCTTCGGTTCAACGACAGGGGTGGGATCTTGCGTCTCTGCCTCGATATTTGTGGTTTCCATCGTCAGATTTACCTCTTTCTCACGCGTTAGTTCTCGTATAACTATTTCATGCTAGTTTAAGTACTTTCAGCATGAGGTAGCATGGGATGAAAGTAATCAGTACGGAGTATTCGCAGATTCTTGGTGCAAGGATCTCACAACGGCTCGATGTGGGCCTTGTGGACGTAAAGTTCTCGAAATTCCCCGACGGTGAATTGTATTTAAGGACGGGGGCCCTCGACGAGGAGATGGTCATTGTAGGCTCGGTTACGGGGAGCGATGCACTCGTCCAGCTGCTCCTCCTTATCGATGCGTGCAGTGAATCTGATAACCGGCTCGTAATTCCTTACATGGGCTATGCCCGCCAGGACAAACAATTCCTGCCCGGTGAACCGTTAAGTGCCCGTGCAATCGCCAGGACGGTTGCGCATAATGTAACCGGTATCTACACGGTGAACATTCATGATGAAAACGTCCTCCGGCATTTCGGCCTCCCAACCACCAATAGTTCCCTGGGGAACGATGTTGCCGACTATCTCAAATCGGAATTTACAGACCCTATTATTCTTGCACCCGATGACGGGGCCCGTTATTTCGCCGAACAGATCGCAGGATCAGGTGACTGGGCATTCGACCAGCTGGAAAAAACCCGAATATCCGGAGAATCGGTTCGGATGGACCAGAAAGACCTCCGGACTAAAGGGAGGGACGTAGTAATCGTGGATGACATTATCTCCACGGGCGGGACTATCGCCGCCGCTGCCGAAATGTTGTACGAACAGGGGGCAAAAAGTGTGCATGCAGCCTGCGTCCACGGGGTATTTACCGGTGGCGCTTATACCCACCTTGCGGCAGCTGGTATACAATCGGTCATCTGCAGCGATACGATCGAGAGAGCATGCAGCCACGTATCAGCCGCAGTGATTGTATCGAAGGCACTATCGGAATGTTAACCATCGACGGGTCGGTCCTTGAAGGCGGAGGTCAGGTAGTCCGTACTGCAGTTGCGTTATCCGCGATCACCGGAACACCTGTCACCATCGATACGATACGGGCCGGAAGAGAAAGACCCGGTTTAAGAGCCCAGCATATCGCGGCGATACAAGCTGTTGCAAAAACATGCCGCGCCCGCTGCGAGGGCCTTGCTACCGGGAGCAACCGGGTATTATTCATCCCCGGAGATCCTGTCCGGGAGGATATTCACGTTGATATTGGTACAGCAGGGAGCATCCCACTTGTTATCCAGGCCTGGCTGCCGGTTGCACTCCATGTGGGAGGAACGGTCACGATTTCGGGCGGGACCGAGGTTGAAAACAGCCCGACAATTGACTATGTGCAGCACCTGCACATGAATTTCCTACAACAACACGGTGCAGATGTGATCATGACCATCATGAAAAGAGGTTATTACCCGGAAGGCGGGGGACTCGTCAGGGTAGAAGTCCAAAGAGCAGTGGAACTAAAGGCGCTCAACCCGGCAACAACAGAAAATCAGATACCGGAAATTTTCTCCTGTTCGTCACACCTTCCCCCCCATGTTG
>JBAXMF010000594.1:0-1872 GCA_037134435.1 Methanomicrobiales archaeon
GAACCAGGTATGGTTGCCATGAATTGGGGGACAACCCCAGTTCAATCCAGCCATTGGTATATTCAATGCCCGGATGATTCCCCCGTCGATGAAACATGCGGATCTGACACGGGTCAGGTTCACGAATCACCGGTACAGTCACCCTGACGGTGTGGCAGAGCCAGCGGGCGAGCGCTCATCAGGCCCGGAAAATCCCGGGTACCGTCATGGATAACCCGGAAGATCTTATCCCACGCAAGACCAGATTAGCAAAAAAAGGATCCCCGTACCGGGAAGGTACAGGGATTTTTGGTTCTTTTCCGTTTAGTCAAGGAGAATGCTGTTTGCTTTATCCTTGTATGCATCCATCACATACGGGATGCCGGAGATGCGGCTCGATTCCTCTGTTAATGCCATCACATCATTTCTGGATATTGTTTTGAGATTGAAATTCCTGCTTCCTGCCATCAGCTGCTGGAGACCGGTCCTGAATTTTTGCGCGTAGGTGTAGACACCGATCGCACCCATTGGGATCTCTTTAAACCGTGCCCCGTACTTCTCTTTCAGTTCTTCATACGAGACGAAAATTTCTTCAGCCGTTGTCCCGTACTTCGAAACTGACTTCGGGAGGTCGCCATCTTTTATCCACTTCTCGATGTTCTTTCCTGCCATCCCTGGGATCATGAGCGCACGGCCCATGCAGACTGCCTTGACATAGGGGCTGCCCATCGCGAGCGACTTAAAGACATTTGGTTCATCCGAGAACCCACCGGCGATCGCGATATCAGGTACCCTGATGCCTCTCTTTTTCAGCTTCTCGCAGTACTGGTTGGCCAGTGCCTGCAGGTAGAAGGTAGGGATCCCCCACTCGTTCATCATTGGCCACGGGCTCATGCCAGTACCGCCGGAAGCACCATCGATGGTCAGGAGGTCAATCTTTGCATCAGCCGAGAAACGGATTGCCATCGCAAGTTCGACTGCGGAATATGCCCCAGTCGTTAACGTGACCCGCTTGAACCCGATATCACGGAGGCGGTCTACCTCTTAGAGGAAACTTTCTTTGATAACAAACCCTAGACGGGAATGTCGCTCGAACTCCTTGATTGCCCCAGCCTCGAAGGCCTTCTTAACATCTGGAAGAGTGGGGTCAGGCAGGACGATATATCCACGCTTTTTCAGTTCAATCGCTCGTTCCAGCGACTTAACTTTGATTTCTCCCCCGATGCATTTGGCACCCTGGCCCCATTTCAATTCGATGGTGTCGAGGTTATGTTTCGATGAAACGTACTCCGCGGTCCCGAGGCGGGTGTCCTCAACATTCATCTGGACGAGCATCTCTCCATACCCGTCATAGAACTTCTTGTAAATATTGATCCTGCGGTCCATTTCAGGGGACGCTGTCACTTTGCCTTTATTATCCAGTTTAAGGCCCGGATCAATCCCACAAACGTTCTCACCGCAGACGATGGTAATACCGGAAATTGCTGCGCCGATGGCAAAATGTTCCCAGTTAACCCGTGCAATTTCTGTGGACCCGAGTGCTCCTGTAAAAATCGGCAGGCGCATCTTTACTTTCTTATCCCACCCATACTCGGTTTCGGTGTCAACTGATGAGAATACTGCCGTATCAGGACCGATATCTGTCCCTTCGGGAAGGCCTTTGGCGCCAACCGCATATCCCTGGATATTCAGGTGTGAATAATCAACAGGGTAGTTTTTATCCGCACCTGCCGTGATCTCTCCAAAAGGTCCGGGGTACAGGACTTCACGTCCGCGGAATGATGATAACCAGGTCTCGCAGCCTCCTTTACATCCATCGATGCAACGGGTACAGATCCCTGACATGGGCGATACGTCCCGGGAGCGGTTTACCGTTCCGGTCGCTTCGTTTGC
>JBAXMF010000595.1:0-1871 GCA_037134435.1 Methanomicrobiales archaeon
GCTGGTTGTTGATGTCGTGCCGGGTGATGGATGAGAGGAGGTTGAGCTTCTTGTTTGCCTGCCGGAAAGCCCGCTCGCTCCCACCCAATTGCGTGAATGCATCAGCGAGTTGTCGTTCCGCTGTGTCAGTGACCGTCCAGAGCAGGACAAGGATACTGCCGAACAGGATAATGACAAGGCCCATGGTGAAGAGCAGGTCGCTCTCCGCCTTGCTGCTCTGGGCAGTCACGTCCTGCATGAGGATAATGTCCCCGACATTTCTACCCGCAGCATCAGGCAGGTAGATGATGCCGGTAGAATATTTCTTTCCATCCATTGTTGCGGTAAACTCTGGTGTTTTATCGAAAGGGGGATGACTGGCGTTGAGCCATTTGTCGATCTCTGCTGGAATTTTTGAGGTTGTCTGGTGTATCACCACGAAATCGGGGTACGTGTCCCACTGCCCGGTAAAACCAAAGAGTTGACAGCCAGCCTCAAAATTTTCGCGGGTCATGAATTCTTTACGGATCACCGTTATGGTATCTACGTTTAAGTCCCGGGCGATCCCGTTGGCGAGACGGTTGATCTCCTCGCCCAGTTCCATGTAGCCGACCACGGAACCGTTCTGCTTCACGGGTCGTACAAAGCGGAGCGTAAAGGTCCCCTGGGTGCCAAGTTCAACCCCCCAGGTATCCTCACCAGTTTTCGCCGCGGTCAGCATCGTATGGCGGTCGATAATTCCTCCAACCTTTGAAGGAGTATACGCCCGCAGGAATACCGTCCTGTTGGGCTCAACAAAGTAAAAATGGGTGATTTTATAATCTGACTTTAATTTTTCTGACAAAGGCTGCGAAAGTGCAGTGAGCGCAGAAAGGTTATGATCCTGCCAGGCCTCCAGCATTGCCGGATCTGCGGAGACATGGTCGATCTGTGCCTTTAACAGCTGGACATCCGAGGCGACAAGACGGTTCCATTCGCCCTCTGCACGTTCTGTTACATGCTGCATTTCGAGGTTGGACGCTTCAACCCCCAGCTGGTACTGGTACATCCCGAAGAATACCAGCCCGGCCAGCATAGCAAGGGCAACGGGGACGATAATCCACAATTTAAGGTCCAGCGTGCCCGGTTTCATGTGCCGGTTACGCCAGAGAATTGCGATGAGTCCCACCAGGAGCACCAGCATCAGAAGAAAAACGGTAAAAAATGGTTCCCACCGGGCAGCATCCATGCGGGACTGCCAGTCACCCGCCGGCACGTCGATACCGACAATCATGAGGACTTTGCCACTCTGCGGGTCCGTGACAGGGGCAACAGCGCTGATAAAAGTTCCGTATTCGTCCGTGTAGGGACCAATGACGTAGGGTTTTCCTGTTTCGAATAGTTCCAGGACCCCGGGCAGGGGTTTTTCATAGACTGTCCCGGGTGGAGATGCCACCGGGTCGTTCACGTCCAGGTTTTCCGGCCCGAAGACAAGGGTATCATTCCGGATAGCGAGGCTGTAGATGCTTTTCTGGTCGATGTAGTGGCCATAGACCGTCATCTGCTCCCGTAAGTAATCGAAAGAGGGAGTCCCGTTATCAGCGGCCGTGAAGGAGAGTTGTCTGACCAGCTCAGGGTTCATCGTCTGGGAGACATGGGATGCCTGCTGTAGCAGTTGCCCACGCATTTGTGCATCCAGGTTCGCTGCACGGGATTCTCCTGCCCACCACCCGAGGGCAAGCAGGACACACAGCATCCCGACCACCGCTAAGATGAGGACACGGGGCACCGGTTTGCTGGTCGCAGGTTTCATGTCCCACCACCCTGAATATCATTTGTTTCAGCGTTCATGCGATAGGCCCCGTTCGGCACCGCGATCTCAAACCGGGCGCCTTTACCTGGTTCACCGTTTT
>JBAXMF010000596.1:0-1870 GCA_037134435.1 Methanomicrobiales archaeon
CGTGAGCCGGTGGATGAGTTTGTCCGGCACGGCATCAGGGCTGACCACAAACCAGATGGAGATCCGCTGGATGCCCAGTTTAAGGGTGCCATTCATCATCTCTTCGGCTGTTGGCGGGGGATTGGTTGCCGGCTGGAAGGTCTTCTTTAACACTTCTACATTCGGTGTGTAGATGGTTTTTCCGGTGGCCGGATCGATGACCTCAATCTTATCCAGTACGAGGGGTATATTTCCCGTGGTGTTGAGTTCAAGTTCGTAGGCAATGTTGACACCATCCGTGCTCGCGACCGGGATGGGTGCGACCGGATTGGTCATGTTCACAACCGTTGTTTCGGGTACCTGTTGCGGTAGAACTGCAGGCTGGGTGCATCCTGCTACAAGGACTACGCACATGCCAATAATGAGGAGGAGGGAGTGTATCGCTGACATGATGGAACAATTTGATCGTTGATTTACCAGATAATAAACTACGTGATCTTTTATTATGCCGAACAAAAGAATACCGCGTAGAAAACTAAAAGCCACCTCCGACTGGTTTAATATACCGGTGCTACTCCGTATAGTTATGGGGTAGACAAAAATTTATTCATGCAAAAGCGTTTTTGCCCAAACCATTGAACCGGAGGCAGGATGATGGATGAAGATTTGGAAAAGATGGCAAAAAATCTCAAAACCTTCAGCAACCAGATGGTGCAGAACCCGTATTGGGGAATACCTACGTTCTTTGGTGTACCATTCCAGGAAAATATTCGTGATCTGGATATCGCGCTCGTGGGAGTGCCATTCGACCTGGGAGTGACAAACCGGGGCGGTGCCCGCATGGGCCCACGGGAGATCCGCAACCAGTCAAGGACCGTGGGTGCCTATAACCATCACTCGCACATGACACCCTGTGCTACAAAAAGGATAGCCGATGTAGGAGATGTACCATTCCGTACGGTCTATCACCTTGAAGATGCCCTGCAGGATATCGAAGTATTCTACCGGAATTTAGCCTCCGCAGGAATCGTTCCTGTTACCGCAGGAGGGGACCACTCCATAACATTTCCCATCCTCAAATCCATTGCCGGAAAGGAAAAAGCCGGGCTTGTACATTTTGATTCCCATTGCGATACTGCCCCGCCGATTCATGGAAGCGGCCTCGCGCATGGCTCCCCTATGCGCAATGCTGTCGAGTCAGGGCTGGTGGACCCAAAGCGCAGCATCCAGATCGGGATCCGGGGGTCCAGTGAATTCTTATGGCAGTTCTCCTACGATAACAACATGCGGGTTGTGCATATTGAAGAATTCTATGAACTGGGGTGGAAGAACGTGGTCCGTGAAATCCGGACCCTGATGGGAAACAGGCCGGTGTATATCTCTTTTGATATAGATTGCCTGGACCCGGCGTTTGCCCCCGGTACCGGGACACCGGTAGCCGGAGGTATGACCACCTTTGAAGCTTTACAGACATTGAGAGGACTTAAAGGACTCAACATTATCGGCGGAGACCTGGTGGAGGTCTCCCCGCCGTACGATCCCACGGGAATCACCGCCTTGGCCGGTGCTACGATCATGTTTGAAATTCTCTGCCTGGTTGCGGAGTCCCCGGTGTTAAGCCGTCCGTGCTAAGACCTGTATTAAATCAGCTCCCAGGTGTATTACAGGGATTTGACGGCCCCGACATGGCAATTTTTTATTCGTCATGAAATCCCCCATTCTGGCTTCAGGCGAGAGCTGGCAGAGAAAGCTCCCGGTGGTTCGGATCCGGCTAAAAAAATTCGACGGTCAGGGAAACCGGACAACAACATTGTTCTGCATGAGCCGGTTCTCCTGGGGTACCTCTTGCCGGAAATACGAAACAAAATTGCCGAATTCCGACCATAACTCC
>JBAXMF010000597.1:0-1865 GCA_037134435.1 Methanomicrobiales archaeon
GGGGCGTACCCATCACCTGCGGTCGGGGTTACCGGGGTACGCCGGGATGGCGACATGGTGGTACAGGAGATCCGATGCATTGGCGGCCCTGCCTATTCGTTGACAGATATGATGTCCGGTGCAAAAGGTGTTACCCGGGTGAACGTCAGAAAAAAAGGGGGTGTTGTCGAAGGGGAAGTCTATACGCGGGCCCTGACCCATGTGATCATCGGGATCGACGATACTGACAGCCCAAAAGGGGGCGCAACCTTTGCACTGGCACTTGCGCTCCTCCAGCATATCGCGGGTATGGAGGGGCTGATCCCCATCGGCCACCATGTTGCGATGCTCTACCCGGCACTTCCTAGTAAGACTGCTGGCAATTCGTGTAGTTTCATTGACGTTGCTGCTGAACCCGGGGTGATTGACCAGGTAAAAAACCGGGTATATAAATTTGTCAGTGACGAGGCCTTTTCCCAGGAATGGGGTATCGCGATAAGGACCGGGTTTCGTATCTCCCCTGAGCTTAGGGAGTATGGAAGGCTGGTGCGCACCGGGGTAGTCAGTCGGGAATTTGCCGACCTTGTTGCCAGTAATAACGATGTCGTCCTCCACGGTGGACGTGGTGTAATTGGTGCTCTTGCGGCGGTTTCGCTATGGGGGCTCGATAATACCATTTTATTGAATGTGGATGCCTGGTATTCCGGAAACCGGCACCAAAAGGATATCGCCCCCGTTCTCTGAAAAAAACAATGAAAACGGTATAATGATGCAGTAATTTGGCATCAGGGGCTTTTGATCTCGAGGCTTACATCAAAATTCCGGACCGAATGCGTGAGGGCCCCGATACTGATTATGTCCACACCCAGGACTGCGTAACTCCTGATTGAATCTTCATTAATCGTCCCTGAAACCTCTATAATCCTGCCAAGCCGCAGATTTCTGGAATTTAGCTCCGCCAAAGTATGTACAACCATCTCCGGTGTCATGTTATCCAGCAGGATAATATCTGCGTCCGCCTCCGCTGCCATGACGGCCGAACCCGGTTCCTCTACCTCTACCTCGATTTTCCTGTAGTGTGACTGTGCTTTTGCAGATGCGATCGCACCAATAAGTGGCACCAGGGCAAGGTGGTTGTCTTTGATGAGGACCCCGTCTGAAAGGGAATTCCGGTGGGGGTCCCCACCACCAAGCATAACTGCTTTCTTATCAAGGACCCTCATGCCCGGGGAGGTTTTCCTGGTCGCCGCAACGCGGCAGTTACTACCAAGTGACCGGATAAGGTCCACGTAGGATTTAGTTTTTGTGGAGATTCCGCTCATCCTGCCGATGATATTTAACGTGGTCCTTTCAAGAAGAAGGATGCAGGAAGCGTCCCCCTGAAGCGAGAGGACGACCTCGCCCCGTTGTACGGGTGCTCCATCAGTACATGTCCATATGACATGAACCCCGAAATGCTTGAACAGGCGTCCTGCCTCAGAAAGACCACAAATAATTCCTTCTTCCTTTGCGATGATCAACGCAGTGCAACTGGTGCCTGGCGGGATTATTGCACCAGTAGTGATATCGCCTGATGGTGCATCTTCTTCAACAAAAGAAAGGAGGTATTCCAATGTTACTTCGGCCATGGTATTATTGCTCATACTTGCGTTTTTCAGTCAGGTCCCGATAACAAGCGGATTCTCCAGGTTTCGGAGCAGTGTCAGGATTGAAAGGGCGGCCAGGTAACTGGTTGCCGCATTGTCAGGGCTCGGAACATTCCTGACTTTTATGTAGGCATCCCCGAATTTTCCCTCTACAAAAATTTCATGGATATTACGGTCTACATCAGGGTCTACCCAGAGTTCAACATCTGCATCAGTTCCCGCTGCGAGTCCAAGGGCGAC
>JBAXMF010000598.1:0-1858 GCA_037134435.1 Methanomicrobiales archaeon
CCTTATCACAACAATACCGTAATATCCGACCAATTCGATATACTTAAATCATCTGTAATAAAGAATGAATTCAATAGTTGGATTGCAATGGTTGATGAAAATTCGGGGAATAAAACGAAACACACCGAAAATGAGGAAGCAAAAAACTGGAAAGATAAAGGAAATCAATTTTTTTACCTGTGTAAATATTCTGAAGCCATCGAATGTTACGATGCCGCAATTAGAATCGATCTCCAATACGCCAGCGCATGGAATAACCGCGGCATCGCGCTTCTCAAACTAGACAGGTATAATGAGGCCATCACATCCTATGACAAAGCACTCGAAATCGATCCCGGTGATTCAGAAGTATGGTACAACCGTGGCATCGCACTCTTCAACCTCGACCGGTATAAAGATGCAATAGTATCCTATGACAAAGCACTCGAAATCGACCCTGGAAATTCTGGAGTGCAGTACAACCGCAACGCCGCGCTTCGCAAGGTTGCTGAAAGTTCAGGGGATAAAACGGAACACACCGAAAACGACGAAGCAAAAAACTGGAAAGATAAAGGAAATCAATTTTTTTACCAGGATCAATATACTTCCGCCATCGAATGTTACGATGTTGCAATTAAAATCGACCCGCGATACGCCAATGCATGGAATAACCGCGGCATCGCTCTTCTCAAACTCGACCGGTCTGAGGAGGCCGTCACATCCTATGACAAATCACTCGAAATCGATCCCGGAGATCCAGAAGTATGGTACAACCGTGGCATCGCACTTTTCAACCTCAACCGGTATGAAGATGCGATCGCATCCTATGATAAAGCGCTCGGAATCAACCCCGGTGATTCAGAAGTGCGATATAACCGCAGCGCCGCGCTTAACAAGATCGGCCGGTCTTCAGACATCGAATCAGATGACACGATAATTGCCCCCCAACAAAAGGAGATATTTCGCAGCATAACGCGGAAATACGACATCGAATCCAATAACAATGTAATCGCCCCCCAACCCTCACCGATTGGTCGTTCATCGGAAGGAGGGGATTCCGCATCCAGTCAACCAATACCAGAAGAACAGGAACGCGATACAACAAAAAAATTATGCCCGAAGTGCGGCACGACACATACACCCAGTAAAACATTCTGCAGGATATGTGGCACCCCGCTCTCCAGTCAACCGCTATCAGAAGATCAAAAAAGTGATGCCCCGAATAAAACCTGCCCTCGTTGCGACACAGTTCTAAAACCCGGTGTAAAGTTCTGCAGTCTCTGTGGTCACCAGTTCTCCAGTGAGATGATATCAAATGAGGACCTGCCGAACCGGATCGCATCGGTCGAACAGAAAGCATCAGCACTCTCGCAATTCCGGGACCCGGTCCAGGTGCTTATCACAAACGCCCGGGAACAATACCGTGCAGGGGCATATGACGCAGCCAGGACAACGATCACGGGCGCAGAAGATGCGATCCCCACCCTTGCACAGTGTGAATCCCAACTCAAGCAGTGGGGGAAGGACCGATATACCACAACCCCGCTCCGGTCAATGAGAACGGAAAATATCTATACCATCACTACCGCTTTTCAGGATTTTGAGCGGGGTATTGCCACGCTAGAACAACTCGGGCGCCGCGTTGAGGATATAAAAAGGTCTTTCAGCCAGGGAAATGGAGATCCCGTGATTTTGCAGCGCATCACCGTCATTGCATCACAACTGCATGACCCATGCAATATCCCCGGCATTGAAAAGGAAATTGAAGCGGTACAGCAGATACCACGTGACCAGCAGGAGAAGTCCAGGCAACCACAGGACATGGGACAGTTGTTCACCCGTCTGCAGGCAAAGGCGCAAAAACTGACACGGTACGCAC
>JBAXMF010000599.1:0-1857 GCA_037134435.1 Methanomicrobiales archaeon
TCATGGTACGGTATCATAGGAGATAGAGACTGATATCTCTTATTGCGAACACCTGAATATTTCAAAAACTATCATATGGTGTCCTGAAGGGCTCACCAAGGTAAAGGAAGTAAATCGTTGGATCGTTACCGCGGTAGTTGTGTCGTTAGCATCAAGAAATTAATCGGTGCTGTTAAAATGTTCAAATCCCTACATATGATAGAAAAACGTTGATACTATTTCAAATTTCATGGATGAATACTGATGATTGATCTATTAGCTTACCGGGGGCTCATCTGGAATTTTGTCAAACGGGACATCTCCTCAAAATACGTCGGTTCATTACTCGGTATTTACTGGGCCGTGATTAATCCCCTCCTTACCCTTATTGTCTATATTATTGTCTTTGGTGTGTTCCTCAAGGTCCGTCTTCCTGATAGTACAAGCATCTGGGATTTTTCGTTATGGTTTGCCGCCGGCTTTCTCCCCTGGGTTGCATTTCAGAGTTCAGTGATGCGGGCATCCAGCGCGATTATCGATAATAAGAATTATATCAAAAAAGTTCCGTTTCCGAGCGAAATCTTTCCCATTTATACCACCGTATCGGAATTAGTGAACCTTCTCATCGGGCTTGCAATATATTTTGTATTATTTTTTGCATTAAAGGGCACCCCTACAATTTTCATTCTCCTGCTCCCCCTCGCCATCTTTCTCCAGGTGATGTTCACCTTATCACTGGCGTTTTTCCTGTCCAGTGGGGCCGTCTATTTCCGGGATATTCCCCAGGTAGTAGGTGCCGTGTTCATGATATGGTTCTGGGTGACCCCTATTGTCTACACCATCAACCTGATTCCCGTTGACTTTCAATGGATAGTGAAACTGAATCCTGCCTGGTATATGCTGGAAATCTATCGGGATGTATTATTTTATGGGAAGTTTCCGGAACTAACTATCCTGGTACCGTTCCTGGTCTTTTCGGTTGTCATGCTGGTCCTTGGCTTTCTGTTCTTCCAGAAGACGAAACGCGGGTTTGGTGAACTCTTATGATCGCGATTTCGGTCCGGAACCTGGGAAAAAAGTTCAAACTGTATGCTTCGCCGGGAAAACGATTGCTGGAATACATAAGCATCGGCAAAGTTTCCCGTCACACAGATTTCTGGGCGCTGCAGGATATCTCATTTGAGATCCCCGCTGGCACGACCTTAGGAATTCTGGGGCAGAACGGCTCCGGTAAGAGTACATTGTTGAGTATTCTTGCCGGAGTCTTAGGGTCCAGTGGCGGGTCCTTCCAGATCAACGGCAAGGTCTCCGCAATCCTCGAGCTCGGGTCCGGGTTCCACCCGGAATTTTCCGGCCGGGACAATGTCTACATGTACGGTTCGATCATGGGGCTCTCAAAGCAGCAGATTGATGACCGGTTCGGTGAAATCGTCCGGTTCTCTGAACTCGGGGATTTTATCAACCAGCCCCTTCGCACCTATTCTACCGGAATGACGGTCCGGCTCGCATTTTCGGTCGCGGTAAATGTGGATGCGGATATTCTCATCGTGGATGAGGCACTGGCTGTCGGCGATGCCATCTTCCAGCACCGCTGTTTCCGGAAGATCCGCGAGATGCAGGAAGCGGGCAAGACCATACTGTATGTGGGCCATGACACCGAGGCCGTGCGAAACCTTTGCACCCAGGCGCTGCTGCTGGATGGCGGGCGGATCATCGAGCGGGGTGACCCGAATTACGTGGTCAATAAGTATTATGCGCTAATTACCGAGCGGGAACGGACGTATAGCGAAGGGAACCTAATTGAACGTGGACAAGTTCCGGGAGATGAGTATGAGACCGTGTATGATTTTGTCCGGAATCTATCTGAAGCCAAAATTG
>JBAXMF010000600.1:0-1854 GCA_037134435.1 Methanomicrobiales archaeon
CCCACGGAACTCTTCCAGGGTGAAGACGCCGTCGACTTCGTGCCCGTCGGGATGCAACCGGCACCGCGCAACGGCAGCGAGCGTCCCGTCGACAAAGGTGCCGAAAATACGGTCTTCAGCGGGGTTGGCCACCTGCTGGTGGTAATGGTACCAGACCTCTTTCTCAAGGGGGAATTCTGGCGTGATGTATATGGTACCTGTCCAACAATTATCTTAACTGGTTGAACAGACTCTTAATCGTCATATGAAATTAGATAAAGTCAGACGTGCATAGCATATTATCGGGGAATTGGTATGCAAAACCTTGAAAAGAAAGTAAAAAGCCTCCCGCTCGATCTTCATGAGGAAGTAGAGGATTATATTGATTTTTTAATAAAGAAACGAACGAAACCAGCAAAAAAAAGATTTCGCCTTGCCTGGAGAGGGGCATTACGGGATGATAATATTACGATATCGTCTGTGGATCTCCAGCATCAATCCCTTAACTGGTGGGGGCGATAATGTATCTTATTGATACAAATATTATTCTGGAATATTTACTGGATCAGGAAAAATCCGGAGATGTTGAACGATTCTTTTTGGAGATGTCTGCTGATCAATTGTATCTATCAGAATTCTCCCTGTATTCCCTGGGTATCATTTGTGGAAAGAGAAAGAAAGAAGATGCATTTCTTGAGTTTGTTGATGATGTGATACTTTCTTCCGGTATGCGGATTTTAAGGCTTATTCCTCAGGATTATTTACATTTATTACAGGTCCAGAAAAAATTCCGCCTGGATTTTGATGATGCGTACCAATATTGTCTTGCAGAGAAGTACAACCTGGAAATCGTAAGTTTTGATTCAGATTTTGATACAACCGATCGTAAGCGAAAAGTTCCTTCGGAGATCGTACGGTGATAGGTATTCAATTGGGTTGTAACTTAAAAAAGGAAGGGTTACGTAAAGTTCCACACTTCAGATAATTTAATGCCGGATTTTAGAAATTAGTGTTTTATGACGATTAGTTGCAAAATATGGGTGATGGAACAACGAATCGGTTAACATATCGATACCCCGCTGAGAATGCTGTATTAGGCCTCTTCAATTCTACAATTATGTAAATGGATGGCTAAATCGGTGGTTGTAAATTATTCAGAACACATACTTTTTAATACAAATTCTACGATTGGGTTAATTTCTGATCGTATCACAATGACTGGCTAAGATTTTGCCATTCTGTTCTATGGGTTGACTATTGTATTCACCATCAAAGAACGGGGGTGTATCGGTTCGCGAATGAATATGCCCGGGACACCCGCGTTTCAGATCTGACTATCCCAAGCGCAAGGGTGTTGGTCAGGGGGGAAGGGGTGAACATGCAACCATCCCCACTTCCCCGCAAGTGTCAACCTGGACCATATAGTGAAATATGGACCGTCACCAATCTTTGGCCTCAATCGATTATTGGCGAAGTGACTCCGGGGTTATCACCCACCGGCCACCCGCCGCATCGGGCAGACGTTGCACCCGGCCATCTCGCCGAAACAGAACAGGAATCGCTCCCGGATCATTGTTGGCAGCTGGTCCTCGGGGATCGGGACGAACCCGAACATTTTGTAGAAGCTGATCAGTTGCAGGGTCGAGTGCATGTATAGCTCTTCATCCCCGCAGGCGTCGACCAATGCCTGCACGACGAGCCGGGCAAGGCCACGCCCACGGAACTCTTCCAGGGTGAAGACGCCGTCGACTTCATGCTCGTCGGGGTGCAGCCGGCACCGCGCAACGGCAGGCGATTCGTCCCGTCGACGAAGGTGCCGGAAATGCGGTCTTCAGCGGGGTTGGCCTCCTGCTGGTGGTAGTGGTACCGGACCTC
>JBAXMF010000601.1:0-1853 GCA_037134435.1 Methanomicrobiales archaeon
AAGAGGAGGGAGGTTGCATTGAAAGCGCAGCCTATTACCGATAACTATGATAAGGTGATCGGGGTATTCGTCCGGATCCATGAAAAATCGCACAACGAGAAAAAAATGCAACGATAGTCATAATCCATGAAAGATGGGACGGTAACCCCCATAATCCCCTGTTATTCATCCGTAACGTCGTTTTCGCAGCTAAATCATGTGCCCCGTGATGTCGGTCGTGATCAACCCGTCACAGTACATGCAATGCAGGCCATTCGGCAGGACTTCAAACCTGCTGCTGACAGGTTCATGTGCGTTTGTGATGCACCCGGGGTTAGGACACCTGACGACGCCAAGGAGAAATTTGGGTCGCTCTACTCCCCCTTTTGCAAACACTTTGAATTCGCGTATGATGTTGATTGATACGTGGGGCGCAATAAGAGCAATGCGGTTCATCTCCTCTTTGCATAGCTCGCGGTTCTCAATTTTTACGATATCTTTCTTCCCGGTTTTGCTGCTCGATACGTTGGTTGCGACACTCACAGATTCTGTTGTAGTCCCGGTAATTCCAATTATTTTCAAAACATTCAGTGCTTCACCTGAAGTAATGTGATCGATAACCGTACCATTTTTGATCGGGCTGATCAGGAGACCTTCAGCTGGAGGCACAGACCGGGTCATTTTAATACCTCCTGTAGCATTGCCATCCTCACCGGGACACCGTTTTTGGACTGTTCAAAATACCGGGCATAGGGTAGGGCATCTACATCAGGTTCAATCTCATCCACACGCGGGAGTGGGTGTAATACGATAAGATGGCTCCTGACACCTTCGAGTAGTTCAGTGGTTACCTTGTAACTTGATGAGACATCGAAATATGATGCCGAATCAGGGAACCGTTCCCTCTGTATACGGGTCACATAGAGGACATCCAGCTCTTTGATGATGTCTTCCACCTGCTCATGCTCGATCACCTCGGTACCGCGGTCACGGAGTTCCCCGATAAGCGCGGAAGGAAGTTCCAGTCCTTTTGGTGATATCACATGGATCCGGCTCCGGTACAGGGAAAGTGCATATGCGAGTGAATGTGCAGTACGCCCGTACCTAAGGTCCCCGATCATTCCCACATCTATTCCGTCGAGAGGCAGGGACTGTTGTATTGTATAGAGGTCGAGCAGGGTCTGCGAAGGGTGCTGCCCGGCACCATCCCCCGCATTAATCACCGGGACGGAGGAGAATTCACTTGCAAGTCTTGCCGCACCTTCTTTTGGATGTCGGAGGACAATTGCATCGGCATACCCGCTTACCACCCGTATAGTATCGGCAAGGGTTTCTCCTTTGGAGATCGAACTCGCTTCGATACTTCCTACCGATATCGATGTCCCCCCAAGACGGGCCATGGCCGCTTCAAATGACATACGTGTCCGGGTACTTGGTTCGAAGAAGAGAAGTGCGAGTATTTTATCGCTTAGTGAATTTGCATTGAAATGCTGCGAGGCAATATGGTTGGCATGGTTGATCAGTTCATCGATAAATGGCCGGTCAAGGTCTCGTATCGATATGATATGCTTCATTTTGTGTCACCGTTCTTGCGAAGGGTCCACGATGGTCCCCATTTCCGAGGTCACACGGCAGGAAAACCCGAGTTTTAATCCTGGTGGGTGACTCCTGATGTGCCGCAGAATTATCATGATGCTATTATCCCGCCGTGATAATGAAGATATGGAAATTATGCCGTGGAATTTAGTCCTGGGAATATCAGGCTGACACCTGACCATGACGGGATGAGACATGGGAAAAAATTAAAAATCAGGTTCCAGAGCCCCATACTGGCGGGGAGAGATATACTGAACGGATGAACGTATCTACCTGCG
>JBAXMF010000602.1:0-1852 GCA_037134435.1 Methanomicrobiales archaeon
GTAAGGACGAGGTGATTGGGATGCCTGACACGGCCACATCGGCAGAGCCTGGTGCATTAGATGCGACAATAAAAGCGGGTGCTGGTCACATCCCGGTCAGATATCACAAGAGGAAGGATGGCAGTGTCTTCCCGGTAGAGATTACGGTAAATGTTCTTTCTTTGCAGGGACACGAGGTTATCATCGCTGCTGTCCGCGACATCACCGAACGCAAGCAGGCGGAGGACGCTCTACGACAGGCGAGTAAAAAGCTCAACCTTCTTTCCAGCATCACCCGCCACGACATCAACAACCAGCTTACAATAATTCTGGGGTATCTTGACATCATGGGGGATATGCCGCCCGGCCCCTTACTTGATGAATATTTACGTAAAGTTTCAAATGCTGCGAGGCGCATCTCTTCCATGATCCAGTTTACCAAGGAATACGAGGATATCGGCATATCCGATCCTGCATGGCAGGACTGTCGTATACTCGTGAACACAGCGTCAATGCAGGCCCAGCTCGGAAAAGTCATCGTGGACAATGGGTTCCCTGCCGGAACAGAAGTGTTCGCCGACCCGCTCGTTGTCAAGGTCTTTTACAACCTGATGGACAACGCAGTCCGTTACGGCGGGAAGATAACGTTCATCCGGTTCTCTGCCCGGGGCCATGAGGGTAACCTGGTCCTTGTCTGCGAGGACGATGGAGACGGCGTCCCTGCAGAGGAGAAGGAGAAGATCTTTGAACGCGGCTTTGGGAAGAATACCGGGCTTGGCCTGGCCCTTTCCCGGGAGATCCTCTCCCTTTCTGGTATCACTATTACTGAGAATGGCGACCCTTCAGAGGGGGCACGGTTTGAGATCATGGTGCCGAAAGGAATGTGGCGTATGGCAGCAAATGGTGCATAATGGCAGATACACTCCGGGTCCTCTATGTTGATGACGAACACGACCTCCTTGACATCGGGAAGGTGTTCCTTGAGCGGTCCGGGGATTTTTATGTTACGACCATTGATTCGGCAACGGCAGCGTTAGATCTTATCAGCAGGGAGAGGTTCGACGCCATCATCTCAGATTACCAGATGCCTGGAATGGACGGTATCCAGTTCCTACTTGAGGTCCGGACGAAATTTGGGCAGGTCCCATTCATCTTGTTCACCGGCAGGGGAAGGGAAGAGGTGGTCATCCAGGCAATTAACAGCGGTGCAGACTTCTACCTCCAGAAAGGCGGCGATCCAAGCGCACAGTTTGCTGAACTGGCCCACAAGATCAAGTCAGCGGCATCCCGTAAGATGTCGATGGAAGCGCTGCGGGAGAGTGAAGAGCGGTACCGGGCCATCTCGGAATATTCCCATAATGCGATTTGTATCGTTGATGGGCAGGCGAAGATCACCTGGGTGAACGAAGAAATGCTGACCCTTGGAGGTTATTCACGTGACCAGCTTTACGGAGCAGAATCGTTCGCCGGTTTTATCGCCCCGGAATCAATCGAATTCGTAATAACCAACTTCTACCGGGTCCTTGCAGGAGAACCCTACCAGCATCACTATACTTTTTATTTCATTCGGGCTGACGGGGAAAAACGGCTCTGTGCAAAGCACATGATGGATTTTCTGGATAAACAGGGGATGCGTAACCTGATTATCAGCATGGTGGACATCACCGAAAGGACCAGGGCTGAGGAACTGCTCCGTCAACAGACTGATGCCATGGAAGCAGCGAGGGACGGTATGGCCCTCCTCAACCGGGACCAGAATTACATTTATATGAACAAGGCCCATGCCGGGATTTACGGGTACGATAATACCAGTGAACTCATCGGTACGTCATGGCGTCTCCTGTATGGTCCTGATGAGTTGCAAAAATTTGAA
>JBAXMF010000603.1:0-1847 GCA_037134435.1 Methanomicrobiales archaeon
GTCATCACCAGGTCCTGCATAAGGGGGAGCAGGTCAGCTTTTGGATTGAAGGTCGCCGGATCAAAATCCCGCTGGGCAAGCGCCAGGACGCGTAATCCGTCACTGGCAATACGTTCGTTTTCTCCAAGGACCTTTTTCCTGTCCTCTTCATCCAGTACCTGTGCCGTGCCATCCTGCATCAGGCCATGCGATGAGCGTGTCAGGATTACGTCTGGTGCACCCTTCACGTAGGCACGGATGACCTCTTTTCCCGATTTATCCTTCATGGCATGGAAGGTGGTCATGAATTTATAATCCGAATCAAAAGGAATACTCGCTACCCGGGGGTTGTTTTCCCGGAATTGCCTGACACTCACCCCTCCTTTCTCGGCGAGAACATACAGTGCCGCTTCTGACGGGTCCCCGATCACCTGGCCATCCCGGATATCGGTATCAATACAGAGTGCACAGGGAAAGAGAATAAAATCAAGATTTTCTTCCGGGTCACCCTGTGTCCTCTGTATTTTTCCTTCGAAACTGTACCCTTCGCCGGTAACCAGGTAGCGGTGTTTCACGGTGGATATTGTCCGGACCGTCATCTGGTTCATTGTCAGTGTCCCGGTCTTGTCCGAGTTGATAGCTGAGGTGGACCCCAGTGTCTCGACAGCCGGAAGATTTTTGATAATGGCATTCTTCTTTGCCATCGTAACTGTACCCATGGAAAGAATCGTTGTGACAACTGCCGGCAGTGCATCAGGAATGGAACCGATCGCGAGTGATACCCCGATGGTGAACAACATCGTAAATGACTCACCCTGGGAGAGACCGACCGTAACGATGCTGATAAAAGCGATACATGCCAGCCCGATGATAACGAGGGTAAGGTGATCGATCTGTTTTGTGAGGGGACTCTTACCGGTCTTCTGTTCCCGGAGCATGGTGGCGATATGACCAACTTCGGAGCCCATGCCGGTGGTGGTGACCAGTATCTCTCCATGACCACGGGTTACATTCGTGTTCATGAATGCCATGTTCACCTGATCTCCGAGGGATACATCCTTTTTTGGTATCCGGTCCGCGGTCTTCTCCACGGCGGTACTCTCTCCCGTCAGCGCAGATTCTTCTATCTGGAGAGTCGCCGAAACAACAACACGACCATCAGCCGGGACACGGTCTCCGGCATCAACGATCACAATATCTCCGGGGACGATCTGGTCTGCTTCGATTTGGTTTATCCCCCCATCCCGCCGCACTTTAGCAACAATTTTCATCATCTTGTTGAGTGCAGCGATACTGGCCGCTGCTTTCGCCTCCTGGCGATAGCCAAGGAACGCGTTGAATATTGTCAGCAGGATAAGGATGTAAAATGTCCTGTATTCCAAAATAAACAAAGAAACGATCGCAGCGATGACAAGGACAATCTGCATATACGACTTATACTGTTCCAGGAAACGGAGCCAGGTAGGTTTCTCTTTTTCTTCTTCAAGAATATTCCTGCCATACGAATGAAGGCGGTTGGCAGCTTCAGGTGCACTGAGCCCTTTTTCTATCGTGGTTCCCAGTTTCTTTGCAGCCTCTTCGCTGCTTAACCCGTACCAGATCTCTTTGGTACTGGTTCCACCGGGAGATTGCGGTGATTGGTCAGACATAGTTGTTTACTCCCTTTTTTCTTGGACTTTACTTTCTACGATCTTCTTCCTGCAAAATCCCCCATCCACAGCCTTTTTTACGCGGGTCGGGGATTGCTACCAGGTTACCTGCACAGGATTTCTTTAGTAATCGGGATATCAGGGTTTTTTCCTGCCTGGTCATAGACATTGTTGTATGCCATTTACTGCTTCAAATTATTTGAACGAGCTTATCTTAAT
>JBAXMF010000604.1:0-1842 GCA_037134435.1 Methanomicrobiales archaeon
AGGCAGCTCACCACTTATAAACCGTTCCAGGTTGTCTAAAGAAACCAGACCACCTGACTTGACCTCGATATTAAAGGCTTCTTTGACAATCTTGATCATGGTCTTTTGATGCGGGCGGTAAGGAAACATACCGATTGCAAATGGGTGCTACTATACATCGAAAGATGGTTGAAAGCCCCGGTGCAATTAGAAGATGGCAGCCTGGTTCATCGGGATAGAGGGACGCCGCAAGGAGGAGTAATCAGTCCCTTGCTTGCGAATCTCTTTTTGCATTACGCGTTCGACACGTGGATGAAGAGGAAGTATCCTTGGATTCCTTTCGAGCGATATGCTGACGACGGGATTTGTCACTGTCGGAGCAAAGTCGAAGCAGAAGGACTTCGTGTAGCAATTGAACGGCGATTTGCGGAATGTGGGTTGGAGTTAAATTTACAGAAGACGAAGATTGTTTACTGTAAGGATTCCAATAGGCGAGGAGAATATCCTGAACAGAAGTTTGATTTCTTGGGATATACGTTTCGGCCTCGGAAAGCAAAAGAACGCTCGGGAAGATTTTTCGTCAATTTCACTCCTGCAATTAGCAACAAAGCCGCAAAATCGATATGCGATACCATGAGGCAATGGAAATTGCACCGACGCTCAGACAAATCACTGGATGAACTGGCTCAGAGGATCAACCCTGTATTACGGGGGTGGATCAACTACTACGGGCGCTTCTACAAATCAGCCCTTTACCGGACCTTTCAAAACCTGAACAATATTCTTGTTCGGTGGGCATCCCGGAAATATAAAAGATTGAGAAGGTATAAGCATAGAGCACGTCAATGGTTGCAGTGCGTAATGCACAGGCAAGCTAGCCTTTTTGCCCACTGGCAGCTCTCTCAAGCTAAGGCTAGACAATAGGAGCTGGATGACGGGAGACTGTCATGTCCAGTTCTCGGAGAGCGCGGGGGTGAGATTCCCTCGCGCCACTCAACTCCTCAAACTGAATCAGCAAATTCCTTAATCTAAAAATCAGGATTTCCCGATTGTTTTGGTGTTTTAGGCGTGATATGAATTGATTAAAACGCTCCCGAGAAATGGGAGCAACTATAAATAATATAAGCACTGTTACTTACTATAATTCGATGACCAATTATGCAGGGAATTTCGAAATAACATAGGTGGTAATCATGAAAGTGTTTCAGGTTGAGGAAAACTGGACAATGGAAAATATGCGTCTGAGTTCAAGGCCAGATCCGGAGCCTGGAGACGGAGAGGTGCTGATCAGGATGCGGGCGTCAGCCCTCAATTATCGTGATCTTGTTGTGCCCCTAAGAGGTTATGGATCGCGGATGAAGGCATTGCCGTTAATTATGCTTTGTGATGGCTGCGGCATCATTGATACTGTCGGAAAAAATGTAAAACGCTTGAAAACCGGTGACCGGGTTTGCCCTCTTTTCTTCCAAACTTGGCTCGGCGGAGAGCCAAACCAGGAGAAACTTGCCCGGAGTCTTGGCTGTGAGATGGACGGAACGATGGCTGAATTTATGGTACTGCCAGAGGATGGCGTAGCTCTTGCGCCTGGGCATCTCGATGATATAGAAATTGCCACGCTGCCTACTGCGGGAGTGACTGCTTGGCGGGCCCTGATTACAGAAGGTCATGTTAAACCCGGTGATAAAGTTCTGGTGCAAGGCACCGGCGGTGTGTCACTTTTTGCCCTGCAATTTGCCAAGATGATCGGCGCATCCGTAATTGTTACATCATCCAGTGATGACAAATTGAAACGTGTAAAGAAAATAGGTGCTGACGAGACGATCAATTACCGCACATATCCGGAGTGGGGCAAGAGAGCCCGGG
>JBAXMF010000605.1:0-1841 GCA_037134435.1 Methanomicrobiales archaeon
TTCCTTGATGGCACGGCGGAACTTTTAAACATCATCATGCTGCCATCTCCGCCGCAACTGGTTATCGATATGCCCCATGCGGCAATTGAAAGTATTATTGCGTCCCAGGAATCAGAAGATATTAACGAGGTCGTGCTGTTCAAAACAGCGCTGGTAAGTGATGCCCATAACATCCAGAGCAGTATCTTTTTGTTTCCGAACAATCCCATGCTTGAGGATATTATCCGAAGGCTTGAGGAGCTTCTCAATCCCCCAATCTGAAAGGAAATAACCTACTATGAGTCTGATGCCCGCGGGAAGCGATACAGCCATCATCGGTATCGGTGAGTACCGGGTAGGTTCGATGCCGATGGCGTCAATCGGGCTAGGCTCGTGTGTTGGCCTGATTCTTCATGACCGTCAAACGGGTACCGGGGCGCTCGTTCACATCATGCTGCCGTCATCACAGGGAAAAACAGACCGGCCGGGAAAATATGCGGATACGGCAATCGAAGTCCTGCTAAAAGAACTCACCCGGAGTGGCAGTTCGCAAGTCAACCTGATTGCGAAAATTGCCGGCGGTTCAGCGATGTTCAAGACGTTTTCTGGTAATTTAAACATCGGGGAGCGTAATGTCGAGGTAATCCGGAAACTATTAAAAGACAATAGTATTCCACTTAAAGGGGAAGATGTCGGCGGATGTGTCGGGCGCACGATTTTCTATTACCCAAAGGAGAATGGTAAACTGGTCATTAAGAAGGGTGACGGGACGTTAAGTGAAATATAACGTTTCGTGAGACGCGAGCAGGAAATTCCCAAATGTCCACCCGATAAAAAATATTGAAGGGCCCCCTTGTTCAATTGGCCCATAATTTTATGAGAACCTGAAAAATTCCCCACTCAAAATCCTCATGGAATATTTTTCCCTGGTTGGACATTTCCTCTGCATTAACTCTTACATGATAAAAACGGCAGCTGCAATAACCGTCGTCCATAACCCGCTTTTCTCACCCTGTGCAGACTGGCAGATATGGGTGGTCCTGAATATTTTTCCGCTGGCCATGTAGATCTGTTCCCGCTCCTGCCATGCCTGGTTGATATCAAACTCTATGCCGAAGGTGGTCGCAAGCATGGTGGCCGCAAGGTCTTCTGCATATTCACCGGTTTGTTCCGCGGTCTCTCCATATGCGTGGTGTTCCGAGAGGTACCCGTATTCCTGCGTATCTTTAGGGAGCGCTAAGCCAATCGCTGCGGATATTACACGTTTTGGCTCATTGGTCTCGTTCTTTGCCATCACGACATAGGTGATTTCGCCCGCCTGGAGGAGCTGCAGACCTTCTTCAACCGAGAGCTGTTTACAGTTCGGTGGAAAAATTGAAGATACATAGACGAGGTTACACTTTTCTATGCCCGCTTTTCGAAGGGCAAGCTCAAATGAGGCAAGACGATCTTTATGTACACCGAACCCACGGGTGAAAAATATTTTTTTTGGAACAGCCATTAAACTTTTTTTGATTTCTGAGGCTTTTAATCTTTCTTTTCAACAAAATATAACTGATGGCATAATCTGTTTTTTTTGGTACCTGTTACAAAACAGTGCATAAAAACCGAGACCTGGGATGTATTCTACCCATTTTTGGTATTTGGCTTTTTTACTGCCTGCGGACCGTTATCCTCGCTTGGTCTGCCAGACCGATCGGGTCCTTTCACTCCTGCAACATCGTTAATACGTTGCCGGACACATAAAATATAGAAAATCATGAAGGCAGTTCTTGGTCTGGAAGATGGGTCATATGTGACCGGTGAAGGGTTCGGGGTTGAAGGTGAGGCAAGGGGAGAACTTGTTTTCTCAACCCAGATGA
>JBAXMF010000606.1:0-1834 GCA_037134435.1 Methanomicrobiales archaeon
ATCAGGGATGGAGCCTCAGCGGACAGCACTTGAAAAAATACTAATGCCGCAGGTTGGAGACCTGCCGGGAAGAAAAGTAGTACTGCTTGGGAAACCTCATGATAACCGTGTAATGGAACCGGATGATCAGACTACGGTGTATTCGTATGTTTCGTACAAAGAGAAAGCGGAGCTGATGTCAGGATCGAAATTCATCGTCTGCCGGTCAGGGTACACCACCATGATGGACCTGGCCGAGATCGGGCTGACCAAAGGCCTTTTCATCCCGACTCCCGGGCAGTGGGAGCAGGAATATCTCTCTTCCTACTACCAGGGGAAAGGCTGGTTCAAGTCGAAAGGCCAGGCAGGATTGCGTCTTTTACGGGAGGTAGAAAAAGCGGAGGGGTATACGGGGTTCCCAAAAATGCCAACTACAGAAGAGAATGTGCGGAAATTATACGAGGAACATCTCGCCCGGTACCTGGAGTGATGTGTTCATGAATGATTGTATGACTCTTCTGTTCCTGAATTGCTCACCCTCCCGGGGAGATGTTCAAGGGAGTTCTGTATGAATATATTCGGGCGACATGTTGAGCCACTGGTCTTCTGGTGGGCACTGGGTGTGGCAATCGCCTACCTGTTCCTCATCGGGCTTATTGCATGGCTGGTATTCCAGGGAGTCCTCCTCTGGGTTGCATATAGTACCGGGAATTTCTCTTATGTTGACTGGAAACTCGGGCGCTATGCCCTCATGGCAGTGGTTTATTTTGCGATTGGTTTTTTTCTGAAGGCGGTCCGTTTTATTTAGCGGGACTCTTCGTATTTTTTCCCCTTCGAATCAGATCATCACTGGCGGGTCTTTTTAGGTTACCCTGAATGAAAAAATTGCATTTTTGCAGGGCCGGGGCCGGAGTGGGCCTTTGGGGTACCTGACTCGTGGCCAGGACCATATCCTCAACCATTCAAAAAAATCCAGCCGGAACTCCGCGAACCGGCTGATAATATTACCTTTATTCCTAAGACGCTGGGGCTATCTTCCTGCGGAGGAGTTTGCCAAGTACTACCAGCAGGACCATCCCGATTACCCCGGTTACCATGACCATGACGAGCACTGAATGGTCAGGGAAACCTAACACGGCAATTACAGCAGCAATCGCAAGGTTTCTCTGGGCGGTCCCGAACGCGAGGAGTGATCTCTTCCCGGGATCGTTTCCCCCGAACAGCCAGCCAATACCAATGGCCACAAGGATGAGGACAACCGCTGCAATAAATCCCAGGGTGCCGACTATCTGGGACAGTTCGTGGAAGTAGACCCAGAAGACCGCCCCGAAGCTGGCAATAATGGCGGCATAGGAAATTTTTGATAACCACGGGCCGAACTTTATCGCAGTTTGTTCCTTCCGGGAACGCACCAAAAGGCCAACCAGGAGTGGAAGAAGCAGGAGCAGTATGAGGGCCGGAATAATTACCAGGTAATTAATCATTACACCCGGGAGAAGTGCGGGGAGAATGAACGAGATAGAGACGATGCTCAGGACGGTAAGGAACAGGGCCATGACACCGGCACGGGTATAATTTTCCCCTCCTACCTGCACGATTCTCGGCAGGAACGGGACGCCCGCCGCAGCACCCATGAGGATGAGGCCAATGGATAACCCCTCCGGAAGGGAAAGACCGATCATGAGGAGATATGCCACGAGCGGTACAAGAACAAAATTCGCGATGAGGAGAAGTAAAACCAGCTTCTTGTCCTGCAACGGGCCGGGGATATCATTCCTTTGCAATGAGAAACCAAGGGCCAGCATGCTCGTAATAGCGAAGATGATGATGCCGGCATAGGACGCAAACAGGAGGA
>JBAXMF010000607.1:0-1834 GCA_037134435.1 Methanomicrobiales archaeon
ACTGTTGACACAACTTCGGTAGAGACCACCGACCCGTCTTTACACGGCTGGTCCAGTAGATTTGTCGTAACGTGCCGGCTCGTATCTCCTGACTTTCTCCCCGAAATTCCATCCTGCAGTAACCGGGCGACTGCTTCCATTGACTCCGGAGTCAACGCTTCGGCCATGGTCTGGCTCATCACCTCGTCAGGGGAATAGCCGCGCAATTTTTGTACTGACGGGCTGACATAGGTAAATTTACGTGTGTTATAATCCAGTGTCCAGATAACATCAGCGGTATTTTCAGAAATTAAACGATACCGGGCCTCACTTTTTCTGAGATCTTTCTCATTTTGCAGGAGCATATCGAACTGCCCACGCAGTTCCTCCTCAGCTGCGGAGATCTGCTCATAGGAAGCGCTGAGTTCGTCTTCCGCCCGCTTGCGCTCTGTGATGTCGCGGGTAAACGTCGAAAAACCTACCACCACTCCATCCTTGCAGATCGGGTTGTAGGAAGATTCGAAAAACCTCTTTTGGCCGCTGGGCAGAGGCAGGTTGAACTCGATCGAAAATGATTCTCCTGCTAGTGCCCGTTCATTGTGGGTATCCCAGAAGCCCCGCATCGATTCAGGGAAGAGATCAAGTGTACAAAGGCCGGGACGCAGTTCAATATCAAAAATGCTGCGGTAAATCTCACTGGCAGCCCGGTTGTAGACCAGCAGGCGGATCTCATTATCGTACGACGCAATAATATCGTCGGTATTTGCGATGATTGCCTGGAGATTAGCCTCGCTTTTTGCCAGGTCTGTCTCGGCGTTGTGACGCTGTACGGCCTGCCGGATTTTCAGCATCAGTTCTGCAAACTGGGCCTTTGGATCGCCACCTTTCTGTAGGTAGAAGTCTACCCCATGATTGATGGCCTCGATGACTACCTCTTCCCGGCCACGGCCGGTAAACAGGATAAATGGCAGTTTTCGGAATTTTTTCCGAATTTCTATCAGGAACTGGATACCGTTCATCTCAGGCATCTGGTAATCGGAGATGATGGTGTCAAATCTCCCCTGTTCGAACAACCGGATTGCTTCAGATGCGCTAATCGCGGTTGTTACGGTGAACTCACCGGATTTCTCAAGGAACAGCTTGCCAATGATCAGGAGATCTATCTCATCGTCGACATAGAGGACCCTGAGTTTGTCTGGCATCATTCACCATATCCTGCCATCTTGCCAGGATTGTGTACACCACCTGGAATTCCGGACGGTACGATTACTTCCATCAATAAAAAATGACCTGACTGACCTGACATTACCTTCCCTTTTTTGTCTGTGAACAGATACACTTTTGCATTAAGATTTTGGAATATTCCACAGGTCAATTTATAAACCTCCTTGAGAATCCGTATTCAGAAAATCTTGGGATCACCGTGCTAACACGGCAAAGTCAGCCATTTAGGGACCAAAATAAATATCCGTCTCCTTTTAATTCAAAACCCTCCCTATCCCTTCCACTTCAACTTCTCAATTAAACTCATCACCCGTTCCTTCGCTTCATCGGTAGCTACGACATCTTCGTAATAGCGATATTGACAACAACCCCTTCTTTAATCCCCGCCAGAAAAACCACCGGCAAATCGAATTTTGCTTTTTCGTCCCCACGTAAAAGAAGAACTGCCAATTCTCCTCCAATCCAGTCCATGGTTGCTGTAATTTTCATCGTTATCCCTCACATACGAATACCATTCTTATCTCCACCCAACTGATGAATATCACACTTGCCTAACGATTTGCAGTAATTATAACAGGTTTGTGCACCACTCATGCCCCGAAAAAATCTTTGCAATTGTATCGACTGGATG
>JBAXMF010000608.1:0-1833 GCA_037134435.1 Methanomicrobiales archaeon
CATCACGCGGCTGGAGCGTGTAAGTCGAACCGGAGGTCGTGTAGTACCAGCCCGCCGTGGCATCGGTGGTGGTGGAGCTAGCCTTGGAGAGCTTGTTAATCGGGTGACATCCGCAATCTTGCCGTCAGAATTAATCGTCACGAGCGGATCTAAGCCTGCTTCGATCAGGCTGCGGTTGTAAGCGCTGAGGATCCGCCGTGTCTCTTCTGCCTGCCAGCGATCGGTACTGTCCCGAATGGATTCGATCGCTCCAATGAGATTGCCGGACGTATCATAAAGCGGAGATGCCGTAAACCAGAGATGTGCACCCTGGCCCTTGTTGAGGTGCGGGATGAAGATCTCGGAGCGAAGGGACCTGCCTTCCTGTTGCATGACCGGATATTTTGCTACAATTTCCGGGTCATGGTGAAGGACGAGATCTACCGTGATAGGGCGCCGTTCGTGATAGAACGGGAGTGCATATTCATAATTCCCTTTCCCGATCATCTGTTCTGCGGGAACACCCGTCATCTCAACCATCGCACGGTTCCACGCTATCACCGTTCCTTGCCGGTCAATAACAAGGGTTGCGTCCGGAAGGAACTCGATAATATTGGCAAGTTCCCGCTTTGAATCCCGCAGTGCCATCCCCTGCCGTTTCATTTCGTCTAAATCAGCCCCTGGGCCCTCTTCCGAAACGGTCAGCTGCTCACAGGACGCATCGTCTTTTTCGGTATTTTTTTGCAGCGGCTCCTCCGCCCGCTCGCGTTCGGTGATGTCGCGGGCGATACTCATTACCAATGGCTTATTGCCAAGGTGGAAAAGAACTGCACTGGCCTCTGTGGGGATCCGCCGACGCTCCCGAGTAATGTGGACTGTTTCAAAGACAATATGGCCATTTTTAATAAGTTCCTGAATTCGTCCCTCCACATTTCGGGCGTGAACCGGGTCATCAACATCACCCACCGTCATTGTTAATAGTTCTTTTCGGGAATAGCCAAAACGTCGGCAGAAAATATCATTCACTTCAATGAAATGTCCTTTAAGATCGTGTATCGCAATCGCATCACCGGCATTTTCAAAGATGGTGCGGTATTTTTCTTCACTCTCATGCAGCGCTTCCTCTACCCGCTTACGTTCGGTGATGTCCAGGATCTGCACGAGGAAGCCTGTGATCGAATCCACACGATTCCCAAGCGGTTTAATAAGCACATCCAGCCAGATGACCCCATCCCGGCTGGTAGGATACAGTTTTTGGGCTTTGACTTTTTCGAAATCAAACGGCCCCTGGTATTGTACTGTCTCTCCCTGGTGCAATCTCTTCTTATGTTCATCGTTGATATTCGGGTCCCCAAAAAGAGAGAAATTCTGGATTACCTGGATATTCTCTATGCCAAACAGGTCAAGACATGCAGGATTAGCGTTTACCAGTATGCCCGCAGCATCATAGAGTTCAATGGCTATTGGGGACTGGTCATAAATTGTACTGTACTTTTTTACGCTCTCCCTGAATTCCTCTTCCGTTCGTTTGCGTTCGGTAATGTCATGGGCAATACCCCGGAATCCTGTAACCTTTCCCGTGTGATCGAAGAGAGGTGCTGAGCGGATCTCAATTATTACTTGCCGGCCGTCACAGTGACTGGCTGGCAGTTCAAGCGTATGGAGCCGATTACTTGTCTTTATATGCGTGAAAAGTGAGGCCTTACTTTCAGAAATGGATTCGGGAGGCAGGAGTGAAAAAATGGGTTTTCCCATGAGATCTTCAGAAGAATAGCCAAGAATCTCTTTGATCTGTGGGCTGAGGTAAACGAAGTTCCCCAATGTATCGATCTCCCATAGTATATCCGGAGTTGT
>JBAXMF010000609.1:0-1832 GCA_037134435.1 Methanomicrobiales archaeon
CCCTTATCACTCCTAAAGAACATATCGTCCCCAAGCCCATCTGCAACTGACAGGATAAGGGGAAGTTCTCCCGGTTTTTTTTGTGACCATCCGATGGCATCCTGATTCGGCTGGTCCCTGTTTTTATGATAGGGTCCCTGGACACTGGCTCCAATAACATTCCATGAAGACCCATTATATGATCCATCCATGATCTCAGAAGATTATCTCTTCATGCAATTGTGGGATATCTTCCTTTTCGGGAGATTCTGGAGAGTTTGCATCAGTAGTACCCGACGTATCGGGAGATGGCGATGAAATTTCTGTTTCTGATGGATGGTCGAAATCTTCAATCGGTCCAATTACCACTTCGGAAACAGGCTCTATTATTTTATTCACCTCTTCTTCCTGAGTATGTTCGGGGGGGTATTTTTCTGCCTTCATTTTCCTTTCATATGGATTACCATAGATTGTTGTCGCGAGTGTGATGTTTTCGGCCAGCTCGGGAAGATCTGAATCATTTATCCGCACAAGCTTTTTATCTGCATTATCAACATCCCCGATGAATGCACGGAGGATCTCATCATCCGCACCTTCAAGAGCTATCGCAATGCGGACTGCTTTCTGTGCCCAGAACTGACTCATCAGTTCATCAAAACCTTTGTTCCATTCATCTGTCGGATATCCATCCGTAATCAGAACTAGAACGGGTGGATATGCTTTTTGGGGCATTGTACCCCCATCCTCAATTGTTTTTAAGGCCTGAGCTACTTTACTGAATGCTGCTCCAAGGGACGTTATACCGTCTGCTGACAAATCCTTCCACATATACTGGTCCACAGGAATGCTGTCTTTATCTACCCATTCCGCTGTGTCCGAGAACTTGATTGTCCGCATGGTGATCTGGCCCTTTTGATTGTTTTTTTGAAAATCCCGGATTTTTTCTATTGCCTGTGGAATGGCCTTGTTGATCTCATCCATCTTGACGAGATTATTAGATCTATTCTTCAGCCCCATGGATTCCGAGCAATCACAAATCCAGAAGTAATAGCATGGCTTTTTCCATTGTGCTGGCATTTTCACAGACATTGTGGTTTTATTCTCTGGTGCAATAGTAGATTCATTCGGCATTGAAGTACCTCTTTTAAAAGGATATTGGCAGTAATCATAGTTAATAACTTTCTGTTTCATCGTGGGAAGATTGAATTTTGAAAAAATCCTCAAAGTTGTTATTCCTAAATCACAGTATGATCAATTTTGTGTAGTCCACATAATAAGCACAAACAAATTAATGCCAAATGTTGGGCTAATAAAAATTAATCCGACGGGGTAATGCGCTTATCAAGGGGGTGGTTCGGCAGTCGGAAGTCAAGGGAAATGGAACAACACTCTGGCAGAACCCGGGAAACTCTCACACCTGGCTGTAAAGGTTTTAGCATGAAAACGGTCATGATGCCGAAGGGCCACAAGCAGAAAAACTGATAATGTCAGGGGTGAGATTCCCATATTAAATCTCTTAATTTTATTCCGTTATCCTGGATTATTTTTTGGTGAACGCCCAAATTCAACCGTATAACACATAACAGATGGAAAATCACTCCACTAGGTATTTATTCACATAAAACCGACTCTGGATATGGACGAATGGTATTACAAAGGTGTTGCCCTTCAACGACACCGAAGATACAATGATGCCATCCAAGCGTATGAAAAGGCTCTTTTAATAAAACCGCAGAGCCCCAAAGCGTGGTACAATAAAGGGCATTCACTTGCAAAATTAAGAAAATTTGACGAAGCAGTATTTGCATATGAGAAGGCAATATCGTATTTTCCTCAATTCATCCTGGCATACC
>JBAXMF010000610.1:0-1831 GCA_037134435.1 Methanomicrobiales archaeon
CAGTATCGCCATCCCTGTTCTCGTACACAACAATCATATTCACAGGGTAGGTCTTTTCACCGGCATCTTTTGTCACGGTTACTTTATAACGGGTATTTACCGTGCTGTTCGGCGGAAAATCACCGATGTAGACACTGCTGTCGACGGGGACAACCGGGCTTGAACCGTCTCTGACGATCTTAATCACTGCATTCTTCCCGCTCTCAAAACCCTTGTTTTTGATGGTAAGGTTCAGGTACCCGTCATTTCCGGCATTCAGATATTCGGGGTTAACGTTCAGAACTTCTAAAGTGACCAGCGGTTTAATTTTTACCGGTAACTGGAAGGTCTCAGCTTTCTGCCGGTAGTGGTAGATCATGCTGTCGCTGCCGACCTGTTCCGCAGTATCAAGGTACGTGTAATTCAGTTCCAGGGGGAGAAGGTATTCCCCGGGTGGTGCATCACTGCTGATCCGGGCAATAAATGGAACGGGTATGGAGGCACCACCTACGATGTCCCCTACCATCTGGGGATCAGATTTTACGGTCAGCGGTGCTGCACCGCTTTTAAGACTGACGGTTGTTAGCTTGGCGGTATTTGGCTGATCAGCAGGACTGGCAAGCGTTGACTGGATAATTTTTATATCATTCAACCCTTTGTTCTGGACGATAACCGTGATTGTTACATCTTTTCCCTGGCTGAACTCATTGATCCCGGATATCGTGGCCGCGAGGTCGGGAGAACCGGACATGTATTTTGTCCCTGCCATTACTGGACTGATGAAAAATGCCAGTAGGATTGCGATTATTAAAATATACTGCGTCTTCATGCCATATCACTTGTTGTTCTTGTTGTAACAACATTTGTTTGCAAATGATATTAATACCTTGTTTTCTCTGCAGCTGATTTAATGAAGCCACATATCCGGCAATTTTATTGATTGTCAGGGAACAGGTCATTAATGGTCCGGCCTGAAAAAAGGTGGACCCGGCAGATCATATGATTTTACAATTCGGAACATTCCGGTATTTGCAGGATAAGGTCTCTGTATTACCTGCCATAAAAAGCGATACCCAAAGCGTATACAAAAGAAGCCTTATATATCAGAACAATGTGGTGAGTAGTATCATGACAACCAGCAACCAGGTGGATCTTATTGGAAAACCCTTCGACCCTGCCGGGCTCATTGCTTACCAGGGCGGGGCAGTAGTGAGCCGGACAATTGTGTTCCAGAAAAGCGGCACCATCACCCTGTTCGCATTTGATACAGGCGAAGGTCTTTCTGAACATACCGCCCCGTTTGATGCCGTGGTACAGGTACTTGATGGGGAGGTGGAGATTACGATATCAGGAGTGATGTCTCACCTTGTACAGGGGCAGATGATCATTATGCCTGCGAACCAGCCCCACGCCCTGAAAGCACTGACAAAATTCAAAATGATGCTCACAATGATTCATACGTAACAATTCTTTGAGGGGGGCCGGAAAAGAGGCCCAGTTGATTTCCGGGTCCGGGGGGATTGTTACGCTCTGGCGGAAAAACAGGGATCCTTCATATTTTCCTTTTCAATGGAATATCCAGGCAGAATGAGAATTTATCCTGGTAAAAAACCCGATAGGAATCGAGGTTACTGGACCTATCCGTACCCGGTGATATCATAATTGATTTCCGTCCTGTTTTTTGCACAGGATTCACCATGTACGAGGATTTCATCGACCATCTTTTTAATGATTGCCGGATATACCGCACCGACAAGTTCAGATACCGGTTTACCGCTGCAAAAAAACTTAAGCGTAGGAGTACCACGGACACCGTATTTTTCTGCAGTCCTTTGGTTTGTCAGGATATTCA
>JBAXMF010000611.1:0-1831 GCA_037134435.1 Methanomicrobiales archaeon
CCAAAAAAAAACACCCCAGACAAATAACCATTCACCAGTACTTACGTTGTAATTTGCAGGAAGATATTAATCAGGTAAATACAAAGTTCATGGCAATGAAGATTAAGGTCCAACTTATCAAGGAGGAGGTTGGCGGATTCACCGTAGTTGTTCCGGGACTACCCGGATGTATGTCTATGGGTGAAACCGAGGAAGAGGCACTGGCAAACATCAGCGAACTGATCCCGGCATACCTTGAGGCATACAGCGAGGAAAATGCCAAAACCTTGCCAAATATTAAGGAAATACTGGTAACCGCATGACAAAAATGCCGGTAATCTCCGGACTGGAGATGGTCACTGGTGTTCTAACGCGTAGGTTGGAAACCTATCCGACAGGTAGGCACCAGCCACCTGATTATGAAGAAGGAAGGGGTGCCGGATCTTCTCTCAATTCCAATGAAAGATGAGTTGAAGCCCGGGATAGTCCATTTCTGTATCAGAATTGCCGGACTGACGGAATGATGATTTTTAGCACCACGACATTTGTTGTTCTTTTCGATTGATCATTATCCATGAATGATAATTCTGGACTCAATATTTATCAGGGTAGATAGCACACCCATCACTATAATAGTTGGGAATGCCAAAAATCGGACAATTATCAATAGAGAGGATAAAAGGTTCACATGATTTTGTATCAACTCTCACTTCATGCAGCAGATATGCAAAGAGAGCGTGGTATCCAGGAATCATGGGTCCTGATGACAATTGAATGTCCTGGTATGACAGAACAAAAATTTGATGGTACGGTCCATTATATCCGTGTGATTAAAGAAAATGGGGGTCGGTATTTACGCGTGATTATTAATCCCGCTTTTCACCCGGTACTGGTAGTCACAATGTACTTCGACCGTAAATTGGGAAGATTGGTATGAGATTAAAAGTTGACGAAAAAAATGATGTTCTCTATCTGCGCCTCGACGATTCGAAGATAGTAGAATCTGAAGAAGTCCAGCCTGGTGTAATTCTTGATTTCGATGCCAATAATAATGTAATCGGCATCGAATTTCTCGGGTTAAGCAGGAGAGTACCAATTGAGGCTCTTAAAAATTTTCAGTATGAAACTGCATAAATTCAACAATTTCATCCTGGTCCGCGTCAATATGGTAGCCCTCCTGACCGTGGACAATTTCTGCGGCTAGAAAAGCGGTCCCGTTTATTTCCATCCTTGAAAGGGTGCCTGGAGGCGATGCAATAGAGAATAAGTGCGCTTCGTAAAAACTCGTTATGAGCGCGGTTCACACTGTATATCATATATTCCAGGGTTGCAACATTGAGGATCCCTTTAAGATCTCCCTTGTTTTAGAATAATTTCCTGATGAATCACAATAATTTTCTCGAGGGTTAGATCTTCCACACAGGTTAATTTCTTTGCAGTAGTATTTAGAAGACTACGGATTGCCTTTTTCTATCACGTGCAGAATTATCGGGAGGTGGCACAATCTCCCGGCCCCTACATAGTTCCAGAAGAGCAACTACCTTCCCTGTCGCAAATCAGTTTTAACCCCGGTATAATCTTCGGCACCATGGACAGAGGTAAACCCAATCATCCTTCAATCCATATCACCTCACACTCCACACGTGATTTGATATATCGATCAATCCCTTTCACGGTCAGCAGATCAATTTTTCGGGAAAACAGGTCTTCGAGGTAAAAAGCGAGCCGCATGAAATTATCAAAGGTTGCCTGCCCTGGTGCGAATTCAACGAGCACGTCAACGTCACTTGTCCGTTTCTCTTCACCGCGGGCAAACGAACCAAAGATACCGATCCGTTTCACGCCAAAATTT
>JBAXMF010000612.1:0-1829 GCA_037134435.1 Methanomicrobiales archaeon
CTGCGTCTTGACGCTCCATTCTCCCTTGTCGGTCGGGCTTACGTAGACAACCTTGCGCTTTGGCATTTGGGTCACGCCTCCTTAGGTTTTGTTCCATGAAACAATATAGAGTATATCAATAATTTATCCATACCATATGTTGTGGTTAAAGTCAACATGGAAATCAACAGGCAGTCGAGTCATCGGTCGTGGTAGCCTATATCCGATTTTTTTTACCGTTTGGCTTTGGTGCTACTGAACTCAATTATTTATATTTGTAGTATCGCACGTTTTTAAAACTCCGGCAACCAAGGAGGAAGGAGGGTGTCTAGGCTATCAAAGGAAAATAGTCTCTGTCAGGAATGTGCGCATTTCAACACGTTTTCATTGATCTGGACGATCATTTTGCTTCTCGCTTTGTATTTGGAGCCGAGCGACACTTGTTCACTTAAATCGATAGGGAAGTGATGGCCCCATTGTGACGCACTAGTCGTGGTAGTCGATCACCACGGCCCAGTGTTGCCCAACCCCACTCGCTGGATCCACCGGCCATTCGTCCTCACCTAAGTCAGTGAAGATCACGTTCGGCTTCTCGAATGGAATGGCATTGGTGACGCATTCGTCGAAGCCGTCCTTCAATTCCGCGAACAGAACTTCGTCCATGATCTGAGCATCATCGGGGTAACCATGGAAGCGGACGTTAGGTCGATAAACGGGATTCATCCCGTCATACTCGGGAAAACTGTGTTTGAAGACCTTATAGGCCGTCTTTGCATCTAATTCGAGATGGGTTTTAGTCAAGTACTGCTTGTATTTTCGTGGGTGGTGGTGTTTCAACCTTAGCATGTTCAGCATTCCGGAGTATCTCCCACCCACCAAAAAGTAATCACAGAACCCGCAGAAGCGCCCGTTATGAACAAAATGTTCTTCGCATAGATACTGGCAGACGCGTCGCCTGGCCTGAAGACTTGTTTTCGCCTTGTAAATCGGAAGACAAACATAGAGAAGAAAATGCATGGGTCAACTCATCGCATCCTTTTATGATAATCATACTAAATAAATAGAACCATTCAAATCGATCATTCAGGTTCTACAAACTCGATTCCAACCTTTCTTAAATCGTTAACAATGGACTGTACATAAGTTGTTGAAGACACTTCAGGGACAAAATATCTTGCCTTGCCATCATTGAATAATTTGAAAATCTCTTGCAAAAAACAATCTTTTAGTTTTTTGTCATTGTTAAAGTATATATTAAAATCAGCGCCGTGTTGCCCTCCTTTTCCCTTGTCTATATTATACCCCCATATATGCGTGCTACTGATATGATCTCTAATATCTCTAATGGGAGTCAAAACTTCTTTTATCATTTCTTCTGAAAGCAATATATTCCCATAGTGTTCTGAAAATAGTTGAGGAATATCTAAAACGAGTTGGAGTTTTAAATTGGTCTGAGAAATCAATTCTGATAGTTTAATAATATCATTGTTGGTAGATAGTAAAAATTTGCCACCTTTGCGCTTGGGATCAGGATTACATCGGTTTTCAATATTTATTATGGCTGACAGAATAACCATCATCCTGGGCTGCACGGTCTGCAAGAATAAGAATTACCACTTTGCCAGGGGCAAGAAAAAGGAATTCAAAATAGAGCTTAAGAAGTTCTGCAGGGCCTGCGGCAAGAGTACCCAGCACAAGGAAGTGAAATCTTAAAACGGCGGCGGACAACGGAAGCAATCGTGGAATTCAGCCGTGCGCCAGCCGAAATTAGTTGCAGTTGATGGGAGCGTCGGTTAACGGTAAACCAGCGGTCTCCAAAACCGCAACTGAGGGTTCGATTCCTTCCGCTC
>JBAXMF010000613.1:0-1826 GCA_037134435.1 Methanomicrobiales archaeon
GCAGGGGTAGCCCTTGACAGCCTCGGCACCTTCATGCACCGCCAGGGGATATTGGGGCCGGTGCTCCTTGTGGTCGGTCAGGACCTCTTTGCAACCGGCCTGGACTTCGTGTTCGGGCTTGCCCGGCCACACACACGGGCCTCGGTTATCTCCGGTGTCCGCCTCAGCAATGAATATTATGGTCGCCCTACGAACGATGAAGATCTCATTGAACGCCTGGCAAAAGAAGGTTCTCATGAATTAGGGCATATTTTTGGGCTTTCCCATTGCAGCAACCATGAATGTATCATGTTTAACCCCCATACGCTCGATGAACTGGATGGGAAAAAGAAGGAGTTCTGTCCGGTGTGCTCTGTTGCGTTAGTTGAGGGAAAAGCTGAAATTCCCTCCGGAAAAGAACCGGTACTCCTTCGTCCACATCGCGGGTAACTATTTTTTTCGTGAGATTTTGGACGGACCCATTGGGAATCCAGGGTAATTGAAACGTCCAAGGGTGTCCCGGTGTAACCACACCCTGAAATTTTTAATTGGAATCGCAGTATGGCATTTTCATTGGCGTAAGACTGACATTCTACGGTCAAAGGGATGCATTACACTAAAAAATCCACCCTCTGTATCGATGGTGCAGGGTGTTAGTCATGTACCTGGTTTATGCTCCGGCTGAAAAATACAAGGGGCAGGTACAAATCCACGTATCGGAGTTGCAGGATAAAAATGCGGTTTAGAACAACTACTGAATAATGCAATTGAAGAAGTAACAAAAAAGAGTTCAGCCGAACAGGGCGCCGAGCCCTGCCATGCCACTCTCTTCCTCTTCTTTCTTATCTTCCTTGACTTCTTCTGCTGCTGCAGGTGCTGCACCGGCTGCTGCGGGTGCTGCTGCAACGGCTACCTGTGCAACGGCTGCCTTGCTGATTGCATCATCGATGTCAACACCATCAAGTGCTGCAACGAGTGCCTTTACACGGGATTCGTCCACGGCGATACCTGAGGCAGTAAGAACTGCCTTTACGCTGTCTTCCTTTACCGGCTTTCCAGCCTTGTGCAGGAGAAGTGCTGCATAGATATATTCCATCTCAATTCACCTTTAGAATTATTTTCCCTCTGTTCTACCTTTGAGGGCAACGGTTTCTCTAAACGCTTTACCAATAATCGCATCAATGATATCTTTTTCGTAGATGCTTGCCTCGACTCCAAGGGCACGTGCTTCGCGGGCTGCTTTTGTGATGATTGGCACGATCGTTTCTTTCGTCGGGATGCTAGCGTTCAACGAGAGGTTGAATGCCTGCCGTCCTGCGAGGGCGATCTGTGCAAGGATCTTGTCTTCATCAATGGCCAGCACCGAAGGCTCGTACATTTCTCCTTCAAAAAATGCCACCTGGAGGAGCAGGCCGATGTCCATCGGCTTGATATCGAGTTTTGCAAGGACCTCTGCCTGTTTACGGGTGACAGCCTGGCCTTTCTTAACGATGGTCTTGGTCTCGCGGATCCGGACCTTACCTGACTCGATCGCTGCGGGAATGCCTGCCTGCTGGAGATCACCCACAATGGGGCCTGGTTTGAAGCTCGTCGGACCTTTCTGAACGATAATGTCCTCGGGCGCGATCTCACCGGGTTTTGCCGCCATCTTGGTTTTGGTCTTTTCTAGTGTCTTGAAGAGTTTGAACGGATTCTCGTTCGTGAAGATCAATGCCGAATGACCGGATATATACTTAGAGACCGCGGACTTATCGCCCCCGATTTCCAGAAATGCATGCTTGATAAGTGTATTCCTAGTCATCTTGATCGTCGCGGTACCACGGAGATTCCGGCGGATCTGCTGGACC
>JBAXMF010000614.1:0-1825 GCA_037134435.1 Methanomicrobiales archaeon
TTCGAGATGGTAGTGCCGAAGGGGACATGGCGGATGGTAGGGAAGGGAGACTGATGGCGGATCCCCTCCGGGTACTGTATGTCGATGACAAACCCGGTCTTCTTGGTATCGGGAAGATATTCCTTGAGAAAGAAGGAGCATTTGCCGTTGATACGCTCATTTCCGTCGAGGCAGCACTTGTACATCTGAACACAGAGCCGTATGACGCCCTCATCTCCGATTACCAGATGCCGGAGAAGGACGGGATCGAGATTCTTACGAAATGATAGTCGCTGGCTTTTTTACCGTCGCAATGCAGGTCTCCATCCTTGTCATCTTGCTTGCCGTCGGCTACCTTACCCTCAAGGTGGGGATTCTGGACCAGAAGTCCACCCGGCGACTATCAGGGCTCCTGATTAATATCACCATCCCGGCCCTGATCCTCTCGTCGATGCAGATCCCCTTCTCAACCGACCGACTTACCCAGAGCTATGAAATGCTCGCTATCACAGCGGGACTCTATGGTCTCTCCTTTATTATTGGCTGGCTCCTATCGAGGGGTCTTCCGGGTTCACCGGGTGACCGGGGAGTGATTCAGTCCGCGATTGTCTTCGGGAATGTGGTGTTCATGGGTTTCCCAATCGTCGGTGCGATCTTCGGGAAGGAAGCGCTTTTTTTCGTCGCTGTTGCCGATATATTCTATTATGTCCTGATCTTTTCCCTGGGCGTGGTGCTGATGACAGGTGGACGAATGGAGAGATTCGATCCCAAAGTCCTTATAAATCCCGGCATTATTGCAACTATTATAGGGTTTATATTATTTCTCTCGTCGGTGAAGATACCCACTCCTTTCATCGAGTCTATCACCATCCTCGGGAGTGTAACGACACCTCTCGCCATGATTATCGTGGGGGCGCTTCTCGCCACATTCCCAGCCCGGGAAATGCTAGGTGACTGGCGCAGCGGAGTGATAAGCCTGGCCAAGCTCGTCGTGGTCCCGGTATTGATCTGGTTAGTACTCAGGCCCTTTATCGCTGACCCCTTATTGTTGGGAGTGCTTATCACGCTCGCTGCAATGCCTGTCGGGGCAAATGTCTCAATCTTTGCGGAAGAATACGGTGCCAACGCCAGGTTGGCATCGCAGTTCGTATTCGTGTCTACCGTAGCCTCGCTGGTGACTATCCCTCTCATTGTTACCCTGTTGTTAGGATAATCAGAAAGACGGGAGAAACAGGAGGGGTGGAGTATCCCGAATTAATTTCACCAATCTTACCATTTCTGCGTACAGGATAACATTCTCTCTGGGGGGGTAAACGATACTAAAAGACATTAATGGGCTCACCTAAGTCGATACTCGTGTGAGGTGTAACTGCATTGTGCATGTGAACATTTTTCTCGATTGAGTCAAACTTACTGATTCTCTGTTTTTATTCACCATAACAATATTTCAATGATAAAAATTGGCTTAAAATGAAAATCCGATGTAATCAAGTCAATGTGTATAAAAAAAGAATCCCCTACCTACTCCACCACATCAAACGTCTTCGCAAACGACGTCCACCGAACGTCCTCGCCGATGTTGAACCGGCCGTTGGCCTTCAGGTCCTTGCCGATAGAGTTCGCATACCCGAGCTCAGTAGTCGTACCGATCCCAGCCCGACTCCTCGAACCAAAGCTGAAGGATCCGGTACCCGACCCTGACCCAATAGCCGTAAACGCAAACACATCTGGAAAATCCTAGGTCCATCCAGTTATCCAACAACACCTGCAGGTACCCCTGGCATACCTACGTTAACCCCAAAAATCAGGCAAATTCCCCTATTTTGCGCCCGAATTATCGAAACGA
>JBAXMF010000615.1:0-1822 GCA_037134435.1 Methanomicrobiales archaeon
CGAGGAACGATATCACGGGGTTATCGAGGACCAGACTGAATTCATCTGCCGGTTCCTCCCGGACGGCACCCATATTTTTGTCAACGATGCCTATTGCCGGTATTTCGATATGAAACAGGAGGAGATCATCGGGCACCGGTTCAGACCCGTAATCCCTTCTGAAGACCGGGAAATTGTTGCCCGGCATATGGCCTCATTAACCCTGCAACACCCTGTGATAAATATCGATCATCGGATCATCATGCCCGACGGCAGCACGCGCTGGCAGCGGTGGAGTGACCATGCAATCTTCGATCAAAACGGCAGGGTTATTGAATACCAGTCGGTAGGCCGGGATATCACCGACACGAAAGAACTCGAAAAGGAGATGGAGTTCCATGAACAGGAACTCATGACATTCTCAACTTCGCTCGCTACGGCGAACAAGAAACTTACACTTCTCTCCAGTATCTCACGGCACGATATCAACAACCAGCTGACAATACTACAGGGATATCTCGGAATACTCGAAGATAACCAGCTTGATCCCTCTCAAAGTGAGTATTTCCAGAAGGTTTCGACTGCTGCCAAACGGATCTCGGCCATGATCCAGTTCACCAAAGAATACGAGGAGATTGGTGTCCACGTCCCCGCCTGGCAGGATACCCGCACACTTGTGGACACTGCGGCTAAACAAGCCCCGCTTGGAGCGGTCAAGGTGGAAAATAATCTCCCTGCCGGTGCAGCAGTGTTCGCCGATCCGCTGATTGTCAAGGTCTTTTACAACCTGATGGACAATGCAGTACGGTACGGCGGGAAGATCACAACCATCAGGTTCTCTGCGGATGAACGCGATGGCGATCATATCGTGATTTGCGAGGATGATGGTGATGGTATCGCTGCAGCGGATAAGGGAAAGATTTTCGATCGCGGGTTCGGGAAAAACACTGGGCTTGGTTTGGCCTTATCAAGGGAAATCCTCTCCATCACTGGTATCACCATCCAGGAAACCGGCGAACCGGGGAAGGGTGCACGGTTCGAAATAACGGTGCCGAAGGGGACGTGGCGTACCGTGGGGAGCACATAATGCCCGATAATCTCCGTGTTCTCTATTTCGATGACGAAACAGACCTTCTTGAGATCGGTAAGCTGTTCATTGAGCAATCCGGTGATTTTTCTGTTACAACCATTGATTCTGCATCTGCGGCGCTAAATCTTATCAAAATAGAACAATTTGATGCTATCATTTCTGATTACCAGATGCCTGAGATGGATGGGTTCCAGTTCCTCAAGGAGGTCCGGCCTTGATATGAAACTTGTCACAAACCTTGTTCACCAGGTCCACGGGACCATGGACGTGAAAGGCGGCCTGGGTACCGTAATTCGTATTGCCTTTACTTTGGGGATAGTGCCGGGGAAAGGGCCCGTCCCTGCAAATCATTAAATCTGATTCAGCTAGTAACTACCTATCTGCATGTAATCCTGCCCTGGGTGTCTGAATGGAGAAAAGTATCCTTATTGTTGAAGACCAGGCAATTGTTTCAATGACGATCGAGTCCCAGCTTCAGGAATTGGGGTACAAGGTTGCAGGGATAGCTTCGAGTGGAGAAGAAGCAATAAACCAGGCCCGAATGAAAACGCCCGACCTGATCCTGATGGATATAAACCTCGGAGGGGGGATCGACGGGATCACTACAGCGGAACATATCGGATTATTCCTTGACTCCCCTATTATTTACTTAACGGCGTATTCTGACGAAGAAACCGTACGGCGTGCAAGCCTGACCGGTCCGTTCACGTATCTTACCAAGCCCTATAAACTGCGTGACCTTCACTCGAATAT
>JBAXMF010000616.1:0-1822 GCA_037134435.1 Methanomicrobiales archaeon
AACTCACACTGCTTTCCGGCATTACCCGGCACGATATCAACAATCAACTCCTGGCATTGAATGGTTTTTTGAAATTATTACAAAAACAAGCCCGGGATCCAGCACTTGAGGATTATTTTACCCGGATAACGAAGGCGAGTACAAGGATCGCCGCTATGATCGAGTTCACCAAAGAATACGAAGAGATCGGTGTCAATGTTCCTGCTTGGCAGAATACCCGTACACTCGTAGACACTGCGGCAAAACAAGCCCCGCTCGGCAAGGTCATGGTGAAGAACGATCTCCCTGCCTGTGCAGAAGTGTTCGCTGATCCGCTGATTGTCAAAGTCTTTTACAACCTGGTGGACAACGCGGTGCGGTACGGCTGGAAAATTACGACCATCCGGTTATTTGTTGAAGAATGCAATAGTAATCACATCGTTATCTGCGAAGACGATGGCGATGGTGTACCCGCAGATGAGAAGGAGGAGATATTTGAGCGTGGGTTCGGAAAGAACACAGGGCTTGGATTAGCCTTATCAAGAGAGATCCTCGATATCACCGGCATCACGATTACCGAGACGGGTGAGCCGGGGAAGGGTGCCCGGTTTGAGATGACAGTGCCGAAGGGGGCGTGGCGGATGGCAGGGAATGGTGACTGAATGGTAACGGTAATACGGGTCCTCTATGTCGATGATGAACCCGGGCTGCTTGGTATTGGCAAGCTGTTCCTTGAGAAAGAGGGTGGGTTTACGGTTGATACGCTGACTTCCGCTACGGTGGCACTGGAGCAGTTGAACACGGAGCGGTACGACGCAATCATCTCCGACTACCAGATGCCGGATATGGATGGGATCACATTCCTCAAGCAGCTGAAAACATCGGGCAATACCACACCGTTCATCATCTTCACCGGTAGGGGACGTGAAGAGGTGGTCATCGAGGCGCTCAACGAGGGTGCCGATTTTTATCTCCAGAAAGGCGGCGAGCCAAAGGCGCAGTTTACCGAGCTTGCACATAAGATCCGATCGGCAGTAAATCGCAAAAAGACCGAAAATGCATTACGGGAAAGCGAACTCTTCCTGAAGGAGACCCAACAGATTGCCCGGCTGGGCGGCTGGAAAGCCAACCCCCACACGGATTATCTTGAATGGACTGATGGGATTTACGATATTATCGAAGCCCCGCGCAATTACCGGCCGGGACTTATCGAGGGGATGAAATATTATGCCCCGGAGGATGTACAAGTCATCCGCGAAAAAATGGCCGCCTGTCTTTCGAGCGGTGAACCGTTCGCCATTGAAGTACGGATAATCACAGAGACCGGCAAAAAAATATGGACAGAACTGCGGGGTCTGGCACCGGTAATTGAAGGAGGCCGGTCCTATGTCCTGGGTACTCTTCAGGATATCGCCACGCGGAAGGTGGCAGAAGACGAACTCAGCGCTTCCTATGAGCAGATCTCCGCGGCCGAGGAGGAACTGCGCGGGCAGTTCGATATGCTCCTGCAAAATGAGAAAGATCTCAGGGAAAGTGAGGCACGTTACCGTTTAATTTCTGAAAATACTGCTGATGTTATCTGGACACTGGATATTAAAACAGGAAAGTTTACCTATGTCAGTCCATCAGTGCAAAAATTGCGCGGCTATTCACCTGACGAGGTGATGACCCAGACCATGGCCGAAGCGTTGACACCGGAGTCAATGGAAGCGGTCGCCCGGTTACTACAGGATGGAATTTATGGGAGAAAGCCCGGAGATACGAGCCGGCATATTTCGACCAATCTGGTGGACCAGCCGTGTAAAGACGGGTCGGTGGTCTCTACCGAAGTTGTGTCAACAGT
>JBAXMF010000617.1:0-1821 GCA_037134435.1 Methanomicrobiales archaeon
CTGGCGGCAATGGCCGCAGATATCCGGGCGGGAAAAGAAGGATATGCCGGAATGGCTGACCCGTTTACTGGAAAAAACGTGGTCATGTTTTACAGCCCGATCCAGACGGGTAACTGGAGTATGGTCGTGGTCGCCCCCACCGACGAGATGCTTGCAGGGGTGGCGCAACTTGGCAGGATCCTGCTACTAATCGGGTTACTCTCGATCCTGGTTGTCGGAGGCATCATTCTTATCGTTGCCCGGAACCTGTCAGGACCCATTGTCGCCATGAGCAGGACGGCGGACCGGATTGCGTCCGGTGACCTGGATATTCATGTGCCCGACCAGGACGGTGAACTGGGTGTCCTCGCCAACGCGTTCAACAACATGGCCGCCCGGTTGCGGGAGCGAACGGCAGAGATTGAGGCCAGGGTTTCCGAACTCCAGGCCACCCAGGCGGCCTTGCAGGACAGCGAGGAAAAGTACCGCGATCTGGTCGATAACAGCCACGATATTATCTATACACTCACAACAGAGGGGGTATTCACCTTCGTTTCACCTGCATGGACAACATTACTGGGGAACCCGGTATCACAGGTAGTGGGACAACCATTCCAGCAATTTGTCCATCCTGATGACCTTACGGCATGCATGGCATTCCTTCAGTCCGCGATCAGTACAGGACAACGGCAAGGGGGTGTCGAGTACCGCGTACAGCACACCGACGGGACATGGCATTGGCACACCACAAGTTCTGTACCGATAAAGAATGAAGCCGGCCAGATCGTTGGTTTTTATGGCATCGCCCGCGATATTACCGAACACAAAGTAGCCGAGGAAGCACTGCGGAAAAATACTGAAGAACTTCATGCAGCCTACGAGGAACTGACTGCTTCAGAAGAGGAACTCCGGGCCAATGTTGAGGACCTGACCCGGCAGGAACTGGCACTGCGGGAGAGCGATGAGAAAATTCGTCTCCTGCTGAATTCGACAGCCGAAGCGATATACGGCCTGGACATGAACGGTAACTGCACCTTCTGCAATAACTCCTGTCTCTATCTGCTTGGATACAAGCACCAGGACGAACTGCTCGGAAAGAACATGCATTGGCTGATCCATGCTAAATACCCTGATGGAACGCACTTTCCCGTTGAAGAATGCCGTATTTTTCAGGCGTTCAACAGAGGTGAAGGTACGCACGTGGATGACGAAGTGCTCTGGCGTTCTGACGACACATCGTTTGCCGCTGAATACTGGTCGTACCCACAACGCCGTGATGGTGTCGTTGTAGGGGCGGTGGTGACATTCCTCGATATCACCGAGCGAAAGCGGGCGGAAGACACCCTGCAGCGGGTGAACCAGAAACTCAATGTGCTCTCCCAGCTGACCAGGAAAGACTTAACCAACCATCTCTTTGTCCTGAGCAGCTACCTCGAACTGACAAAAAATCAGTTGGCCGGGCAGGACCACATCATCGACACCCTGGAAAAAGGTATTCAGGCGGTCCGGCTGATCCACGGAACCATTGAATATTCGAAGGATTACCAGGAAATGGGAGCAAAACCACCGAAATGGCAGAACGTGAATATGGCAATGTTGTTTGGGCTCTCCCATATCTCTATCGGCAGCATTCAACACAGCATTGAAACAGGGGCCCTCGAAATCTATGCCGATCCCCTGCTGGAAAAGGTATGCCAGCGCCTCTTCGAGAACTCCGTGAAACACGGGGGCCATGTCACAAAGGTCCGGGTCTGGCACACCGTCACTCCCAACGGGGCAACTATCGTCTTTGAAGATGACGGTATCGGTATCCCGAATGGGAAGAAAGAGCAGATCTTTTCA
>JBAXMF010000618.1:0-1815 GCA_037134435.1 Methanomicrobiales archaeon
GCAGTCCTGCCATGTGGGTGCATGGACACCGATCTGTTCGTATTCTTTGGTGAACCGGATCATCGCATTGATACGATCGGCTGCCCGGGATATTTTGTTGAAATAGGTTGTGAACGAAGGGTCGGGCTGTTTTCTTTCCAGAAGTTCAAGATGCCCAATCAGCACGGTGAGCTGGTTAAGAATATCATGCCGTGTAATGCTGGTGAGGAGGGTGAGTTTCCGGTTTGCCTGCTCAAGTGCTTTTTCAGCCAGCTTGCGTTCGGTGATGTCGTTGTATATGGCGATGACTTCGCCTCCTCCCAGCCTGTACACCCAGCTCTCGCGCCATGTACCGATATCGCGCTCATCGCGGTATACTGCGGATGGGAAGAACTCAGGTTCTCCTGTTTTCCAGACACGCTGGAAGACTGAAAATACACCAAAGTCTTTAACGCCGGGAAAAACTTCACTAACCCGTTTACCGAGAAGATCTTCCTTTTTGATCCCCTCGATCTTTTCTGCAGCGGTATTGAAATTCTTAAAAGTAAAATCATTGCCGCCATCAATAGCCTCGTAGATTGCGACTGCGCTTGGCATCTGCGTGAATAATTGCCTGAACTTCTCTTCGCTCCTTTGCAGCGCGTCTTCAGCCATCTGGCGATCGGTGATATCAATGAGGAGGAGGAGAACGGCGAAATTATTCTGGTATTGGATCGGGGTTGCTTTCACTATCACCGATCTCCGGGAACCGTTCCTGGTGACCAGCTCGATCTCGTATGGCGACGCTTCATCCCCTTCCTTACGGGCTGTCATTTTAGCAATTACTGTTTCCTGGTATTCCTCTGCAATATAGGAGAGTACATGCGTGCCGATGAGCGTACTCGCATCATACCCCAGCGTCCTTGCAGAGGCCGGGTTTACGTAGAGGAGCTTCCCATCCATCCCGTACACGGCGATATAATCGGGCAGGTTCTCCACAAGTCCACGGTTGAATGATTCGCTCTCTGCAAGCGCTTCCTGTACCCTTTTGCGCCCGGTGATGTCGGTGGCAATCTCGAGACGCACAATTCTGCCATCAATCCACTGGATCGCGCTGTCATGGCATTCATACCACTGCCCGGTAATGGTGTTCCGGAATTCCCATACAATGATTCCGGTAGGATGGCCTTCCTCATCCAGCAATTTTTCATTCGTGCAGAATGGGCAGGGACCTTTCTGGCCTGACTGTAGTGATTCCCAGCAGATTTTCCCGGTAAGATCGCCCCAGATTTTCCTGCCGTACTGGTTCACAAACAGGATTTCGAAGGTTTTCATATCTGCTACGTACACCAGCGCATCAAGGCTGTCCATGACGGTCCGAAATGTCGCAAATGATTCTGTTGATGCAGCCTCTGCCCGTTTGCGCTCGGTAATATCAATACCCTGTGCAATTGTGGAAATAACCCTGCCATCCGAATCAAGGATGTTTGCGGAATTCCAGATCACGATCCGGACACTGCCATCTTTGATGAGAATCGGGATCTCAACCGTTTCCCACTGCTCACCCAGAAGCGTCTTTTTTATCTGAAGAAGTGATGAGTCCCTGCTTTCTTTGGGGAAGAGGATATCAAGGCGTTGCCCGATGACTTCCTGCTCAGATCTGAGGGTCAGGTCCTCAAACGCATGGTTGAACCGGGTGATCACGTAATTTGTATCCCACACAATGATCGGGGCGTTGGCATAGTCAAACAGGTTGCTGAGATATGCATTGGTCTCGTGCAGCGCCCCCTCAGCCTGCATTCGCTCGGTCACATCCTGCAGCAGGATCAAACGACCCTCCGGTTCTCCTGAAGGGGT
>JBAXMF010000619.1:0-1814 GCA_037134435.1 Methanomicrobiales archaeon
GTTTCAGGTGCTGTGGGTCCAGGAAACAATTTGATATGGACCTTGGCTGGGTTAAATGTACAAGCTGCCGGGGCACGGGGAGGATAGAACTTCCCGATTACTTGTAATACTATTTTTGCCGGGGTATTTTTGGTTGGTTAAGGCTGTGCTGTATGCGAAGGAGCACGGGGCGAGTATTCACAAACAATCCCACCAACCCCTTCACGGACCTGGCAACTCTATCGTGATCCAGAGGACCTCCGGCTTTCCCACCGTTCCAATGATTTCACTGGGCATTTTTTTTACGAAGCAGAAATGGTCGCGGCCGGGCGGCACCGGGTGTGTGTCCGTGGTGTTTGGGTCCCGTAGGGCCGGGTGCTCCAATATTTAGGGGCCTTCGAAGGTGGCACGGCCTCAGCAGGGCCCCGGCCTCCATACGTAGCCCGCAAGCATGAGCTGAATGCGGGCGATTCTCGCGTACTGCGAAGGCAACGGTGTCATCAGGCCTGGTTGCCCGCGATAGTAAACGGGCGATAACGGGGTGTATGCGAAGATGTTTTTGCCGTTCCGTTCTCCCGATCCATGAAGAAGAGCAAGGGCAAGATGTGAGCGGAGGAGGCCCGGAACGAAACGAAGTGGCGTGAGGAAACGAGAAAGCGACCTTGATGGCCGATATCATAACAAAATATTAACAATGTTGAACCGCAGGTTCAGGGTTTCCAGGTGGTCAGCCAGGGAATCCGTTCAAAGTCATGATCATTGGTTACGATATGAGCAATGTCAAATGTATGAGCGTACGAAACGATTGCCGCATCTTTAGCCATCAGCGAGAGTTCTTTAGAAAAGAAATATGTTCGATCGGTGATTCCTTTTCCGTCTTCTATGATAGTAAATCCCATTTCCGGAAGTTCCTTGAAAAGATCCCAGGCGACGGTGAGATTTTGAATAACTGATGGGTTATGCTTGACGAGAGCAATTGCATGCCCACGGTCAAGTGCAAGGTCCTTGTTTATCAGCTCGATCAGGATAAAATTATGGAGAAGCTCATTCATGACAACTGAAGGGATAATTCCTTCAATCTCTCCTTTTTCCACCCTTCGGATAATCGCTTTGCAGGAAGGTCCGAAATCACGATGGGCTGTTACAAAATAAATAAAAATGTTGGTGTCAAAAATTGCCCGGCTGCCTTTTGGTAGATTCGCAGCCTTAGTCAAATTGATCACGTTCGGCGATTTCATCAATCACTGCCGCATCAGAGACCTTTAAAATACCGTATAATCTCTCAGAAGCAGGAGACAGGCTCTGGTTTACCATATCCTTCCCCTTAACGATTCCGGATCCCGGGGTTTTAGGATATGTTGTTTTTGTCGCAGGACGGGATACTTCAATCGGAGCCATGATTACTCAACATTATTGGTTACTGATATGAAAAAGATTAGGATGCTCCACTTCGAGGGTTTAGGATCAAGGGACCCTAACCACCGGAAGCATTACGCTCTACGAAACAAGACACTATTTCGGCAATAATGCCCGTAATTCCTTACTATTCTCTTTAATCTGGTCTTCCAGGTCCTCTATTTACTAAGCCTTACCAGCTACACATCGTGTAGCTTTTTTCGTCAGCAGGAATATCACCGCCGTGGTATCCTTTTTCGAAGGTAAGGAAAAAATCGCGGAAATTCCCGAGGTTCGCGAAGGTAAAACCACGCCCGAATTCATCGGTCAGCCGTACCGCCAGATTTTTCAACAGGTGCGTTCCATACCCTGCACGGTTTTTGCCCGCCTGCTCTTCTTCTACAATTTATTCGTTCGATGTTCCAGTGCGCTTCAACCAT
>JBAXMF010000620.1:0-1813 GCA_037134435.1 Methanomicrobiales archaeon
TGAGTGAACAATTTCACTGTGGAACGATGCAGCATGCATACCGTGTTATAAAGGGGTCGTTTTAATGGGGAATGAAACAGGAATATTGAAAACAAGGTGTAACGTATGACTGGCAGAATTAAACAGATGATCGATACGATCATTGAACAGGAGGCAAAAGGAGACCCGAGATTGATCAATATCACCCGGACAAAACTCATTGTAAGAGGGATTCATCCGGATAAATACTCCGCCAATTCAGAGGATGACCCTATTATTATCAGGCAACTCGAAAAGATGATCCGCCTGACCGGTATATCCAATGTGGCGGTTGCGGTCTCCCAGGCTGGATCAGTACAGGAAGCAGTGTCTGAAATAAAAACCTCATTAAAGGTTGTCCAACCGAAAATGATCCTGTATTTTGCCTCATCCAGATATGATCCCCAGGAACTTGCACAGTTCATGAAGGATGCCTTCGCCCCGGTTTGTGTTTTTGGCTGTTCTACCGCAGGTGAACTGGAAAATACCCGGATGCGCAAGGAATCTGTTGTTGCAATGGCGCTGAATGCAAACATCATTGAGGATGTCAAGGTAGCCGTCATTAAGGACCTGCATGATCCCGATGGTGTAAACCAGGCATTTGCTGAATTTGAACACCATTTTAAGATTCCCATGCAGGACATGGACTTCCAGAGGTATGTGGGGATTATACTTTTCGATGGTCTTTCCGGGGCCGAAGAGCGTACAATGGAAACGATTGGTGATTTAACCCGGGTTTTGTTTATCGGCGGATCTGCCGGTGATGACCAGAAATTTGTCGCCACAAAGGTATCAGCCGATGGGAAGGCGTATTCCAATGCAGCCGTGCTCGCCCTGCTCAAACCTTCGGTGAAATTTGATTTTATCAAGACCCAGAGTTTCCAGGTACTGGACAAGCACCTGGTCCCCACGAAAATCAATGAGGATACCCGGGAAGTGTGTGAATTTAACGGAAAGCCTGCCATTGATGCATATGCAGAAGCGGTGGGGTGCACACGGGACGAGGTTTCAGCGCATTTCATAGTCCACCCGCTGGGTCTTGTCGTTGGGCAAGATGATATCTACGTCCGGAGCCCGTTCCGTGCAGAAGGAGACAGCATCTTTCTCTTCTGCCACGTGAAAGCGGGAATGGACCTCGCTCTTCTCGAATCCACGAATATTATTGTCGATACCAAGGTAGCAGTTGAACGAAAAAAAATTGAACTCGGACAGATTTCGGCCATTGTTAACTTCCACTGCATATTGCGGACACTGGAACTCGAACAGAAGCACCAGACGGAAGAATACGGCAGGATCTTTTCCGGTATACCGACCATCGGCTTTTCTACCTATGGTGAGGAATTCATCGGGCATATCAACCAGACATCCACGATGCTGGTATTCCGGTAATTTTTTTGTCATACTGCGTTGTTGCGTCCCGCAGCAAGCAAAGGGGCATAATTTGCACCTTCACCTTGTTGTTCTGTTGACTGCCGAATATTTGGTTCATCAAATAATCCTCGCTCGTCTTCCTTCTTTCTGTAGCAAGCTGCAGGGTATACTAATAAAATTAAAACGAGAGCGGGACATGACCGTTATCCTTCGACGATATCACGATATTGAGCATTTCACTCTCGTTCGCAATTTTTATTATCAGTGAAACAATCCCCAGAAATGCGAAAGGCCCCCGATGGCCAATTCAATTGAAACTGCATTGGGTTCAATTGATATGGCATATCATATGAACCACCGGAATGTAGAGATTGGAAATTATCAATTCAAAAAAACAGGGGGAAGAGCGGCAGAGATCCTCTGC
>JBAXMF010000621.1:0-1810 GCA_037134435.1 Methanomicrobiales archaeon
AGCCTGGTTGAGAACCTCCACTTTTTCTACAACCGGTGCCTGGCTGTCGGCAGGCACAAGTTCGAGTTCATACGCGAGGTTGATTCCGTTCTGGCTGGAAACCGGGATAGGCGCAAACGGGACGATCATATTCAGGACCGGTGCCGCAGGTCCCGGTTGCTGCACTGCTGCCGGTTGCATACATCCGGAACCCAGAACTGCTGCAATCGTAATAACGGTGATGAGGAACTTTGCAATCGCTGACATGGTGATAACATCCGGTTGTTGGCGTACCAGAAAATAAAATGATGGATCTGAAATCCGGATACTAAAATCCCCAATCGCCCATCTGTTCATGCCCCTGCAAACGGGCCGGACTCATCTGGTGGAAACCCGGAGGCGCCACCATTTATAAAAAATGTATATCCGGGCCTTCACGACACCTTAATGGACTCGTCGGACGAACCTTCCAAGGTAGTCATCTTCAGCGCATTGACTTTTCCGGATGTGTCACGGGTGAATATGAATGAATCTTTTGATTCCGGTGTCACGAAAAACGTGTCATTGCCCTCATAGAAGAGCTCAACTGTCTCGCTTGGCATAGCTGAATTGTATAACAGGCGGCTGCCATCAGGATATACGGTAATTGTCCATGATTTCTCCCATACCGGAGCGTATGTCCCGGAATATTGTCTGATTGCACTTGCGGTCAGCGGAACTGCCTTACGCTCGATCTTTTGCGGCAGGGAATACGGTTCGCCAAAGACAATAGCCGAGAGGTCGCCAGTCAGTGTGACCATCGGGGTTCTGTCATGGTTTGACAGAAACATGATACTCACGTCCTGATCCGGATAATACAGAGTGTACGAGATGAACCCGAAGTTCCGGCCACCGTGGCCATTTAAGGTGCGGTTCTTTAAGACGCCCTTCTCAATCCCGTAATGGTTCTCCAGCATCGCGTTGGTCGACTGCGGGGAGAGGATAACTCCCGGGGTATGGAAGGCACGCTCCCACCGGAACAGGTCTTCGGTTGTGGAATGGACAGACCCGGCGCCCCAGGAGTTATGGATGTTCTGGAGGTCGTAATGGATATGATTTCCATTCATCGTGGTATAACCGGACGCACGATGGGAAAAGACATCCCGGGCATTGTCCTGCCCGGTGCTGTTCATACCAAGCGGCAGGAAGATGTTCTTTTTTAAGTAATCGTTGTATGACATCCCCGAAGCCTGCTCGATTATGGCACTCAGCGCAATATAGCCATTATTGGAATAGGTATAGCCGGTTCCTGGTTCAAAGGTGAGGGGCAGGGCGGATACCCGCTCCATAGTCTCCGGGAGTGCTAGATCTTTGGGGTCGTTTAGGGGAAACGCCCCGTCTGACTGGATTCCTGCGGTATGGTTCAGGAGCTGGTAGATCCTGATATCCTTCCATTTCGTGGCATTGGGAATATACCACGTGACCGGGTCAGTGACATTCAACCGTCCCTGCTCCTGCAGCTTCATGATGGCAGCAGCGGTGAGCTGTTTGGTGTTCGAGCCGATGGGAAATACGGTCTGCGGTGTGTTGGGAACAGAGAACTCATAGTTTGCCATGCCGTACCCTTTTGAGAGGAGCATGGTATCGCCCCTTGCCACATGCACAGCCCCGCTGAACCTGCCGGCATTGGTAAGCGCTGTCATATATTCGTCGATCTTCTGGGATACCGCAGCATCAGGGCCGGTGAGTGGCGCTTGTGTGCCGACGGCAACAGCCTGCCTGCCGGTTTCCGCCGGACTTGGCGATGTAACGCAACCCGCAGTACAGATAAAAATAACCAGAATAAAACCTG